>CBDUON010000001.1:0-48239 GCA_965368835.1 uncultured Eudoraea sp.
TCGATGTTTTTGATATCTATGGGGTTTTATACCTTACCCAAACATTAGACGGACGTAATGGGCCTACTACACACGAAATAAACATGAGTGCGTGTTTAAATGGCATATATTTTATCCGTTGTACTTCAGGTGATGATGTTCAGGTATATAGTGTGGTAAAAGAGTAAATAAATTAGAAGGCCTATGATCTTACTAAAAAAGAACACCTACCTGGTGGGGGTATTTCTGGCGCTATTGGGGCTGGCTTCCTCCTCCTTATACGGACAGACTACTGAGATAGACAGTCTTAAAAAGGTGGTTCAAACTGGTAAGCGAGACACGGCGATGGTTAATACATTGATTAACTTGAGTCTTGTAGTGTTAGGCAATGAGGATATAGAAAATTCTCTGGCTTATGCTGAAAAGGCGAATGAACTTGCCAAAGAAATCAACTTTCGTAAGGGTCAGGCGTATGCGCAAAAATATATAGGCTTGGCTCAATATTATCAGGGGAATTACCTTGCTGTAATGGACTATTGGACCAAATCTCTCGAGAGTTTTGAAGCAGTAAAGGATACCACCGGAATGGCCAATATCCTTAATAATTTGGGAGGGGTTTATTTGAGCCAAGGGGGTAATGATAAGGCACTAGACTATTATTTAAAGTCGCTCTACTATGCGGAAAAAATCAAGGATACTTTAAGGATCACCTCAGTATTACCTAACATTGGTGCTGTATATGGCGACATGAAGGATTACGAGAAAGCCCTTGCCTATTTTAAGCAGTTAGAGGCATATTTGCCCAGCATAGCGGATCCACAGATCACCACGTATTATTTAATGGGAATTGGGGAAATCTATAATAAAATGGAGGATTATGAAAGTGCGTTAGACTCTTATCATAAAGCATTGCCTCTTAGTGAGAATACGGGAGATTATTCCCACGTTCTAAAAGAACTAGGTACCATAGAGTTTAAAATTGGGAATGTAGAAAAGGCTATTGAGCATTTAAACCTGTCATATGAAACTGCCAAAGAGAAAAATCAGCAATTGGAGACACTAAATGCCCTAATTGGTCTTGGAAACATTTATCAGGAAACGAATTACCAGAAAGCAGTAGCTTATTACAATGAAGCAGAGACTTTGGCCCTGGAATTGGAAACGAATAAAGGGTTAAGAGATATTTATGAAGGTTTGTCCAAAACAAATGCCTCAGTTGGGAATTATGACAAGGCATATACCTACCAGACCTTATATCTGGCCAGAAAAGATTCTATCTATAATCTTGAGACTGATGACACCATCCGAGGCTTGCAATTCGATTTTGAAAATCAAAAGAAAGAGGATGAAATAGGATTGTTAGAGCAGCAAGCTCAAATATCTGAACTAACTGAAAAAAGACAGAAGTATGCACTATACGCTACCATATCGTTTCTTGTTTTGGTTTTTGTACTCGCTGTAGGTTCCTATAAACGGTATAGGTATGTGAAGAAAACCAACAAGATCATAGAAGTAGAGAAGGAAAGGTCCGAAAAATTACTGTTAAACATTCTCCCGGAGGAAACGGCCCTCGAATTAAAAGAACACGGTAAGGTTGCCGCGAAGAAGTTTGAATCGGCTACCATTCTGTTCTCAGATTTTAAAGGTTTTACCAGCTATGCCCAAAACCTGTCTCCGGAAGACCTGGTTAGAAGTGTGGATTACTACTTCTCCAAATTCGACCAGATCATGGATAAATACGATCTGGAAAAAATAAAGACTGTTGGGGATGCCTATATGTGTGCCGGGGGCTTACCGTTCCCAACCACAGACCATCCATTAAAAATGGTGGAGGCTGCTTTTGAAATAGCCCAGGTGATGGAAGATATGAAGACCAACCCTGAACCGGGTATTGTTTCCTTCGATGTGCGGATAGGGATCAATACAGGGCCTGTAGTGGCCGGTGTAGTGGGCCTAAATAAGTTTGCCTACGATATCTGGGGAGATACTGTAAATGTTGCTTCCCGTATGGAAACCATGTCCGAACCGGGCCGTATCAATATCTCCGAGAATACCTATCAGCTCATTAAGGATGTATATGAATGTGAATTCAGAGGGAAGGTGGATGTGAAAAATAAGGGCAAGATGGAGATGTATTTTGTGAATGCAAGAAAAATTATTAGACACACCAAATCGAAGGAAGAAGTAAATGTGTAACTTAGAGCTATCTAAGTAGATGAAATTAATGAAGCATCAGGATCCAAATAATTATTGGGAACAGCTAGAACGCCTCGAAAAATTAATACGGGCCTCTGAATTAAAGGCTGGGGTACTATTCTCTTTTCACAGTCTTATTTTAGGATTGTTTGCGGAGCGGCTCGACTTTTTTGAGCCTATGTTCCGGGGCAATATATGGTTTACCATTTTTTTTATTCTTTGGTTACTATGTGTGTTGGTCTCTGTTTATTATTGTTTTAAATGCTTTATGCCACGTATGGAAATGAAGTACCAAGCCAATGTATTCTTTTTTAGAGATGCTGTAAAAGCATTTGGCAACACTGAAGAATTTACCAAAAGGATCATTGAAATATGTAATAGCGAGGAAGAATTATACATCCAGTTAGCTGAACAGATTCACGCAGAGAGTAAGATCATTGAAGAAAAATTTGGCAGTGTACAAAAGTCACTCCGATTTTTTGCCCTGAGCTTTGTCTTTGCCATTGTAAGCCTTGTCATAGGCATAATCCAAATTGCTACCTAAAAATCGTCACATCAATGACGGGATATTTTAAATTAAGGCGAAGGGCCCTAAACCTGCTTCGCACAGAACTAACGGATGAGCTCCGTTATCATGGTATTGATCATACTCTGGAGGTTCTTAAGGTATGCAATGAGTATATCCGTCGCGAAAAAATAAGTAGTGATGAAGCCCAGCTACTTAGGACAGGAGCTATTTGCCACGATCTTGGCTTTACGGTCTCATATTATGACCATGAAGAACACTCTGTTGTCATTGCCATAGATCTGATGAGGAAATACAATTATTCTGAGAAAAATATAAAAGCTGTCATAGGGCTTATCAATGCAACCAAAGTACCTCAATCACCCAAAAATCATTTGGAAAAGATCCTTTGCGATGCCGACCTCGATTATCTGGGCAGAAAGGATTACAAAAAGATAAGCGACCTGTTATTTCAGGAATTAAATGCTTTTGGGCAGATATCTTCCAAAAAAGCGTGGAGAGAAATGCAAATCAACTTTCTTGAGAATCACGAATACCATACCCCATTTGCCAGGAAGAACAGGCAACCAGGCAAAGAAAGACGACTGCGCGAGTTAAAGGAGCAAAAAAATTGACTGCTAAACCAAATAAATTGGGAGCTTATTTAATATCTCTCAGATATTTCTTCTCTATATAGAAAGTACCATAGGGTAGGAGTGATGCGAGGAAAAATTTTAAATAGGTCTTTAAACTCCATTGTTGTTGCCGGCAAAATGCATAGGCCACTATGATAAAGGCAATAAATAAAAAGCCATGTACATAGCCAATATAGATATTGGGTTCCCTGATTTTTGCCCAATATTTTAAGGGCATACTAAAACCAAATAATAGTAAATAGGAGATTCCTTCCAGAATGGCCAAAAGACGTAAGGTCTGCAACATTCTCTATGCTAATTATAAATGAATGACTTCCCCATAAGCATCAGCTACCGCTTCCATAACGGCCTCACTCATGGTAGGGTGGGGGTGTACTGTTTTTAAGACCTCATGACCTGTTGTTTCCAGTTTACGTCCAAGAACAGCTTCTGCTATCATATCTGTAACTCCGGCACCAATCATATGGCAACCAAGCCATTCTCCGTATTTGGCATCGAAAATGACCTTTACGAATCCTTCTGAGTTTCCTGAAGCCTGTGCTTTCCCACTTGCCGAAAAAGGAAATTTTCCAACTTTAATATCGAGTCCTTTTTCAATAGCCTGTTTTTCTGTAAGTCCAACAGAAGCAATTTCCGGCAGACAATAAGTACATCCGGGAATATTGCCGTAGTCCAAAGGTTCTACATGCATTCCTGCGATCTTTTCCACACAAAGGATCCCTTCTGCAGATGCCACATGGGCAAGAGCAGGTCCTGCGGTTACATCACCAATGGCATAGTAGCCGGGAATGTTGGTTTGATAAAAGTCGTTCACAAGGATCTTGTCCCTGTCAATGGCGATCCCAACCTCTTCCAGTCCTATATTTTCTATGTTTGTTTTGATGCCAACAGCCGAGAGAACAACATCTGCTTCAATGATCTCTTCCCCCTTAGGCGTCTTTACAGTTACCTTAACCCCATCACCAGAGGTATCTGCCTTTGTAACCTCAGATGAGGTCATTATTTTAACACCAGCTTTCTTAAAGCTACGCTCCAGTTGTTTGGAGATCTCTTCATCTTCTACAGGAACAACATTTGGTAAAAATTCTACTACAGTTACCTCAGTTCCCATAGCGTTGTAGAAATAGGCAAATTCAATTCCTATGGCCCCACTCCCTACAACTACCAATTTTTTTGGTTGTTTTTCGAGCGTCATTGCCTCTCTGTAGCCTATGATCTTTTTTCCATCCTGAGGTAAGCTGGGTAATTCCCTGCTGCGAGCTCCGGTGGCAATAATGATATGGGAAGCACTGTATTCGGTCTCTTTCCCGTCTTCGCCGGTAACTTTTACTTTTTTCCCGGCTATAACTTTACCGAAGCCATTGATGACTTCTATCTTGTTTTTCTTCATAAGGAACTGCACTCCTTTGCTCATTCCCTGCGCCACATTTCTGCTGCGCTTCACTACTGCATCAAAATCTTTGTCTGCACCTTCTACTTTTAATCCGTAATCACTGGCATGATTCAGGTATTCAAATACCTGAGCCGATTTTAAAAGGGCTTTGGTAGGAATACAACCCCAATTAAGGCATACGCCCCCAAGGCTTTCTTTTTCAATAATTGCGGTTTTGAGTCCCAGTTGGGAAGCTCTGATTGCGGTTACATATCCTCCGGGACCGCTCCCTAAAACTATAACATCGAAAGTGCTCATCTGAATTTATTTTAGTAGATCTGTAGAACTAAGATGGCAAAGTTACAAAACCAAAATGAAACGTTTTTTATTTATATGGTTCGTTTATAACAAAGAAATTCCTCACAAGAACTACAGCATAGCCTTGTAATAAATCAAATAGATAAGGAAAGGGGAACTGACTTACTCTACAGGAACAAACTCCAGGGCAGCTCCGTTTACACAATGGCGTTTTCCGGTAGTTTCTCTTGGGCCGTCATTGAAGACATGGCCAAGGTGACCGCCACAAACAGCACAGTGCTCTTCGGTTCGTTCATAGCCAATTTTATAGTCAACATCATAGGCCACATTGCCTTCAATTGCCCTGTCAAAACTTGGCCAGCCGGTTCCGGAGTCAAATTTATCCTCACTGCTAAAAAGAGGTGTTTTACAAGCAGCACAGACGTAAGTACCCGGCTTCTTTATGTTGAGTAACTCACTAGAGCCCGCATTCTCTGTCCCGGCCTTTCTAAGTACATAAAATTGCAAATCAGTGAGTTCTGCACGCCACTCTGCTTCTGTTTTTGTAATTGGATACAGATTTTCCGCCGTTTCAGTACCAGATTCGGAGGTATCCTTCATTTCCTTTTCCTGGGAAACTCCCTTGCAATTAATAGCTAAAAGACAGATCCCGATAAGCATAATTTTTTTCATAGCAATTTTTTCTACTTGTCGTTATTTTTTCGCGTTCCTTTCAAAAATAAGCAATAAAAAATCCCCTGTAAATAGCTACAGGGGATTAATAAGGTGTTGTCTGTTAATTTAATATGATTCGTTGTATCTCATTTTCTGATACATTGAGCGCGCGCATCACGGCGTCTATGTTGGAGGTGTCTAACTTCCCTGTAGTGCCATATTCTGCAGGTACGATGGCGATCCTGAATACCTGATCATCTGTATCGCCAGACATCAGCGTAGCCAGATCGAAATCCGATTCAAGAAAAACACTTACATCAAAAAATGTGTGATCAAAATTATATTGTAGTATCCCCTGATCTAGTAATCTTGTCTGAGGAAGTAGTCGCCAGATATCCACAAGTTCTCCATTTCCATCTTCTGTCTGATCCCATAGGATATAGACAAAAACCAGATCGGATTCAAAAACCTCTGTGGTGTTAGGGAATTCGTAGAATAGGGTATACTCATTTGCAGGAGTAAAACTTCCTTCAATTTCAAAGACCGTACCCAGGATGTTAATTCCGTCCTGCCCGTCTAAACCATCCAGTCCATCAAATCCGTCATATCCGGGAGGGCCGGGAGGGCCTGCTGGGCCTTCACAAGAGATCATAAACAGTACGGCGATTGCGCTAAAAAAGAGTGACATTTTTTTCATAATTGATACCTTTTTATAGTTTCTGAACAAGAATATTCAGATGGGGGTTTGTTTTGATTATTAATATGTTTTCTATAGTTACAAAAAGCGTTCCAAAATTTTCCATTATCTTAAATCCCCGCTAAATGAACCTAGTAAATTTATGGGATTAAGAAGATTCTTTTGACTAATATTTTCTATTTTTAACCAAAACCAAATGAGCCAACTATGCCAATGAAACAAGAGAGGGTTATAATTGAAAATATGAGTCCACAACTTGAGTGTGGCACGTATTTTATAAAGCGTATTGTAGGCGAAATAATTACCGTATATGCTGATGTGATAGGTGATGGACATGATGTGGTACAGGCAGATGTCGCATTTAAACACGAAAGTGAAAAGTCTTTTTCCACTGTACGAATGGATCATATTGGTAATGACGTACACGGTGCAAGCTTTAGGGTCCTAAAACAGGGATTTTATGAATATAAGGTAGAAGCCTGGGTAGATAACCCGCTAAACTGGCAACATGGGATTGAAGCCAAGTTAAGGGATCATCAGACCGTTACCAGCGAATTACTCGATGGGATTCAATACCTAAAACCCCTTTTAAAAAGCGTTTCATCAAAAGATAAGGCATATATAGAACAGCTTATTCAGGCCTTTCAGGATGGAGGAAGTTATAATATGGCCATAAAAGAGGCCGTATCTAAAAAGCTCCATGTTCTATTTGTAAAACATCCGCTAAGGACTTTGGTGAATTCCAGTAGGGTCTTAAAAGTCTATGTGGATAGGGAAAAGGCAAGGTTTAGTACCTGGTATGAGTTTTTTCCTCGATCAACAGCAAGTGTAGAAGGTGCACACGGCACTTTTAAAGATTCGGAGCGACTATTGCCAAAAATTGCGGCTATGGGCTTTGACACCGTTTATTTGCCGCCTATACATCCTATTGGAGAAGTAAACAGGAAAGGAAAAAATAATGCGACAGCCGCCCAGGAAGGCGATAGTGGAGTGCCATGGGGCATTGGGTCCCGACTTGGAGGACATAAGTCCATCCATCCGGAATTGGGGACAGAAGCAGATTTTAAAAACTTTATTAAAAAAGCAGGAGAATTTCAGTTAGAAGTGGCGATGGACCTGGCTTTTCAGGCTGCTCCAGATCACCCGTATATAACCACCAATCCGGAATGGTTTCGAAAAAGACCGGATGGAACCATGCAATACGCAGAAAATCCACCAAAAAAGTATCAGGATATTGTAAACTTCTATTTTGAATCTAAGGCATACAAAGCATTATGGCAGGAGTTACTAGATGTTACCTTACATTGGATAGGCTTTGGTATCAATATTTTCAGAGTAGATAATCCGCATACCAAGCCCTACTATTTTTGGAATTGGCTGATCTCTGAGGTTAAGAAAAAACATCCGGACGTTTTATTTTTAGCAGAGGCCTTTTCGAGACCAAAAGTAATGCAGGAATTGGGCAAACAGGGCTTTTCACAGTCGTATACCTATTTTACCTGGAGGGTACACAAACACGAGCTCATGGAATATATGACCGAGCTTACTCAATCTGAGATGAAAGAGTATTACCGTCCTAATTTTTGGCCCAATACCCCGGACATTAACCCGTATCATCTCCAGGGAGCTAATGAAAGTATGCATATTATCCGCTACGCTCTTGCAGCCACTCTATGTGGTAATTTGGGTATCTATGGTCCTGTTTTTGAGTATATGGTTACAGATGCCATGCCCGGCAAAGAAGAGTATTTGCATTCAGAGAAATATGAAGTGCGATTTTGGGATTGGTCAATAGAGAACAAGATCACATATTTAATAACAAAACTGAATCATGCCCGCAGGAGCCATCCTTCCCTGCAGCAAACTAATAATATTAAGTTTTGCCCAATTGAGAACGATAAGTTGATGGCGTTTTATAAATGGGATGATGACAGAACAGATGAAACCCTGATCATTATTAACCTCGATCCTTACTATTCCCAGCAAGGCATGGTGCAATTACCCCTCAAAGCTTTGGGGATAGAAGAGGGAAGACCTGTACGGATGCACGATATCATCACGGACAATAGTTACATTTGGTACAGTGAATGGAATTTTGTGGAACTACCGGCAAGTCTCCCTTTCCATGTCTTTCAAATTAAAAAATAACAATGGCCAATAAAAAGCAGGAGTCATCTCTGGAACCCCCTTATGTCTTTGACGTAGCCTGGGAAAATCTTATGGATGATAAAAAGTTTATTGATGCTTTTCTTTCCGAGATCCTGGAAGATTATGTGGTGAAACAACGTTGGTATGGAGGAAAGAGCAGCAAGCTAAAATATATTGAATTACAGGAGTACTTTCGGATACAGCAAAAAGGAGAAGTATACTACGGACTATTGCTTGAAGTAAACTTTAAGGAGGCCTTTTATCAGCATTATTTTTTACCCATTGCCTTTGTTTCTGATGAATCCTTCGCAAAAGAAGATAGGATTCTTCCCTTGAGTATAAAGGGGCAGGAAGGCTATATTATTGATGCGCTTAATCTGGAGGCATTCCGGAAACTGGTCTACGAACGTATCATTACCGCTGAGCCTAACGATACTACCAGGGTGCAATACCACCACAGTGTTAATTTTCATGGTACACCCTATGAGTCCTCAAAATTTATGGGCTTGGAACAAAGCAATACCTCCATTATCATAAACGGAAAATCTGTGATCAAATTTTTCCGAAGGATTTATGCAGATAAGAACCCGGATTATGAAATGAGCAGGTTTCTCTCAGAACGAAAAGGGTATAAGAATACGCCTCCCTATGAGGGTAGTTTAAGTATTATTGATGCCGATAATGTGAGCATTACCATAGCCTTAATGCAGGAGTTGGTTCCTAACCAGGGCGATGCATGGGATTTTACCTTGAAAGAACTTCACAAGGTGTTTAATAATCTGGATAATAAGCACATCAACATAGATCATCTGCCTGCCATACCTTTGTTCACCCGATTAAAGATAAGTGACGTACCGCCTCAGATCATTGACTGGGCCGGACTCAACATCTTTTTAAAGTTACAGGTATTGGCAAAAAGAACAGCAGAAATGCATATTGCCCTGGGATCAGAATTTGAAGATACCGCCTTTACCCCCACCCAATTTACAGGCGATTATGAGGTGTGGTTAAAAAACAGATTGCTGTATCAATTTCAAAATAGATTAAATACAGTAGAGAATAATTTACACCGTTTAAAGGACCTTTCATTTGAATTGGCTACAGAATTTCTGGAACGGAAAAATGAGATCCGAAAGCGTTTTGTAGATTTCGACTGGACGAAATTAAAAGGAGAACGCCTTAGGGTTCATGGAGATTATCACCTTGGACAGGTATTGGTAAAGGACGATGATTTTTATTTACTAGATTTTGAGGGTGAGCCAGAGAGCACCATCAGGGACCGTAAGGTGAAGCAACCGCCACTCAAAGATATTGCTGGTATTTTTAGGTCGTTTCACTATGCCATTTATGCCACTATCTTTAACAATGAGAAGAGCTATCCTTTTTCTAGGGAAGAATTATTTAAAGCAGGTGAGATCCTTTATAATTATTTTGTGGGTGTCTTCTTTGAAACGTATGTAGACTTAATTCAACAGAATAACATCAATATAGGGTATAATCAGGAACGAATCTTTATCTTGAAGTACTGTATGTTGGAAAAAGCAGTATATGAATTGGGGTATGAAATGAACTCAAGACCTTTATGGGCGGTAATTCCCCTTCAAGGTATCATGAGTATTATTAACGAATCTAACTAACTAAAACAATATGGGAAACGTTGTAGCCCACAGTTTATTTACAGAATTTGACATCAATTTGTTTAAGGCCGGGAAGCATTTTAAACTCTATGAGAAATTGGGATCGCATCCCATGGTTGTAGACGGTGTAAAAGGAACCTATTTTGCCGTTTGGGCTCCTACAGCCAAGGCCGTATCTGTAGTTGGTGATTTTAATTACTGGCTGGAAGGGGATCACAAGCTTTTTGTGCGATGGGATGCCAGTGGAATTTGGGAAGGTTTTATCCCGGGAGTGATGCCGGGCACCAAATACAAATACAAGATCCATTCTAACAATCAGGATATTAAGACCGAAAAGGCAGATCCTTATGCACGCTATTGCGAACATCCGCCAAATACGGCCTCCATTGTTTGGGACAAGTCATATAAATGGAAGGATAAAAAATGGATGACCTCCAGGAAGTCACATAATAGTTTAGATAGCCCATACTCCGTTTATGAGGTTCATCTTGGATCCTGGAAAAAGAATGAAAAGAATGAGTTCCTCACCTATGAGGAACTTGCCAAAGATTTGGTGGCCTATGTAAAGGAAATGAATTTCACACATGTGGAATTGATGCCGGTCATGGAGTATCCATATGATCCTTCCTGGGGGTATCAACTCACAGGATATTTTGCGCCAACTTCCCGATTTGGGGAACCCGAAGGACTCAAATTATTGATAGATGCTATGCATCAAAATGGGATTGGAGTGATCCTGGATTGGGTACCTTCACATTTCCCGGAAGATGCTCACGGCCTTGGATTTTTTGACGGATCTGCTCTTTATGAACACCCGGACAAAAGACGGGGTTATCACCCCGATTGGAAATCCTTGATATTTAACTATGGCCGTAATGAAGTACGGGCATTTCTAATAAGTAATGCCATGTTCTGGTTAGAACAGTACCACGTAGACGCACTGCGGGTAGATGCCGTGGCCTCTATGCTATATCTGGATTATTCCAGAGATGAAGGAGAATGGGAACCCAATATGTACGGTAATAATGAAAATTTAGAGGCCATCTCCCTCATCAGGGAGCTCAATGAGGAGGTCTACAAAAATTTTGACGGAGTGCAGACTATCGCTGAAGAATCTACTTCTTTTTCCATGGTTTCCAGGCCGGTTAGCCTGGGGGGGCTAGGGTTTGGCATGAAATGGATGATGGGATGGATGCATGATACGCTCGAATATTTTCAAAAAGAACCCATCTATAGAAGGCATCATCAAAACGATCTTACCTTTAGTATGACCTATGCCTTTACCGAGAATTTTATGTTGCCTTTTTCTCATGATGAAGTGGTCTATGGCAAACAATCCCTACTGTACAAAATGCCCGGGGATGAATGGCAGCGTTTTGCCAACTTAAGACTCCTCTATGGCTATATGTTTGCCCATCCCGGAACCAACTTATTGTTTATGGGAGCGGAATTTGGACAGTCGTCCGAATGGAATTTTGAACAGAGCCTGGACTGGCATCTGCTGCAATTCGACTTCCATTTTGGGATTCAATCCCTGGTGAAAGACCTAAATTTATTTTACAAAAATCAACCGGCACTTTTTGAAAAACAATTTAGTGGCGAAGGCTTCCAATGGATAGATTACGGCGACTTTGAAAATTCGGTACTAACCTTTATGCGCAAAGGGAATAATAAAGAGAACGATTTGGTGATAGCGTGTAATTTTACACCAATACCCAGGGAAAAGTATCGGATGGGGGTACCTAAATCCGGGCAGTACAAGGAGATCTTTAATACAGATGCCAAAAAGTACGGAGGAAGTGGTTCTAAGAACACCATACGAAAAACTGCCAAAAAACCATGGCATGGACAAAAACAGTCAATTGAAATTACGATCCCACCGCTAGGAATGGTCATTTTTCAATGAATAAGGACTACTATATCGATTTAGTTTATAAATGATAACAAATTCGTTTCAATCTTAACGTCTAAAGTCTTTCTTTTGTGCTTTTGCAAAAAAAACCACTATGATTACCAATACGGAATTAGAATATAAAGGGAATCTGTACCCAGACCATATAGTAGAATTCAAGCAAGATTCGGATAAGTTTTATTTCACCACCAATAACGGGGTTGTTTTAGAAATTACTGTGATTCGCAACAGTACCATCCGATTTCGCTACGCGACAGACTATGTGTTTCAACCCGATTTTTCATATGCCATAAGTCCCACCGCACCTAGGGGATATAGTCATTTGGAAGTCAAGGAAACCAAAACGGAGTATCTCATCTTTACTTCCAAGCTAAAGATCCTGGTGGATAAGAAATCGCTTCGCATCCAAATTTCTGATCTAGAAGGAAATATCATTAATGAAGACGAATTAGGATTTCATTACGAAGAAAATTACACTTTTGGCGGTAACTCCGTGAAAATGAGTAAAATAACCCAGGCCGGTGAGAGTTTTTACGGCATGGGTGACAAGGCCACTCACTCCAATTTAAAAGGGAAACGAGTTGAAAATTGGGTAACGGACCAATACGCCTATGGAAAGGATCAGGATCCTTTGTATAAAGCAGTGCCTTATTATATTGGGCTGCATAAAGACAAAGCCTATGGGCTGTTTTTCGATAATACCTTTAAAACACATTTCGATTTTGCTCACGAGAGACGCAATGTGACAAGTTTTTGGGCCGAAGGTGGAGAAATGAACTATTACTTTTTCTACGGACCGGATATGTCCAGGGTAGTTAGATCCTATACGGACCTAACAGGAACTCCAGAACTTCCACCATTGTGGGCCCTGGGATACCACCAATCTAAATGGAGCTATTTTCCGGAAAGTAGAGTAAAGGAGATCGCTAAAAAATTCAGAAAATTAAAAATTCCATGTGATGCCATCTATCTCGACATAGATTATATGGACGGATTTCGTTGTTTTACCTGGGACAAGACCAAATTTCCCGATCCAAAAAAAATGATCAGTGATCTGAATAAGGATGGCTTTAAGACCGTGGTAATGATAGATCCGGGTATTAAAATAGACCGCGACTATTGGGTATATCAGGAGGCAATTAAGAACGATTACTTTTGCAAAAGAGCCGATGGCCCTTTGATGACCGGAAAAGTGTGGCCAGGTCAATGTAATTTCCCGGATTTCACCAATCCTAAGGTAAGAGAGTGGTGGGCCGGACTTTATAAAGAATTAATGTCTGAAACCGGAGCACATGCCGTGTGGAATGACATGAATGAACCTGCCATGATGGAAGTGCCAACAAAAACGGCACCGTTGGATACTCGTCATGATTACGATGGTCATCCTTGCAGTCACAGAAAGGCACATAATATATATGGGATGCAAATGGTACGGGCTACCTATGAGGGAGTGAAGAAATATGTGTATCCCAAAAGGCCTTTTGTAATTACACGGGCTTCCTATTCTGGTGCGCAACGATTTTCATCTACCTGGACCGGTGATAATATAGCCACCTGGGAACACCTGTGGATCGCCAATGTGCAGGTACAACGTATGTGCTTAAGCGGAATGTCTTTTGTAGGTACAGATATTGGTGGTTTCGCGGAACAACCCAATGGAGAGTTATTTGCCAGATGGATACAGTTAGGTATTTTCCACCCTTTTTGCAGGGTACACAGTAGTGGCGATCACGGAGATCAGGAACCCTGGTCCTTTGACGCTGAGGTCACCAAGATTGTGCGAAAGTTTATAGAGCTGAGATATCAGTTGTTACCTTACCTATATACGGCTTTTTACAAGTATTATAAGGAGAGCGTTCCTATGATTCAACCTCTGGTCTACTTTGACCAGGAGGATCATCAGACCCATTTCAGAACGGATGAGTTTATATTTGGCGAACAGATCCTTGTATGTCCAATCCAGGAGCCTAATGCCAAAGGAAGAAGAATGTATGTTCCAAGAGGAATTTGGTATGACTATTGGACAAATGAAACCATTGAAGGGGGTAGTGAAAAATGGGTGGATGCTGATATTGATAAGATCCCGATCTTTATCAAAGAAGGAGCCATTATTCCTAAATATCCGGTACAGCAATATGTGGGAGAATTGACGATAGAAGAACTACAACTCGATGTGTATTTCAAGGTGGGTACTGAGAATTCTAATGTTTATGAAGATGCGCAGGATGGGTATGATTACACAAAAGGGGAATACAGTCTTCGGAATTTTAAAATGACAGGTAAGGAGAATGAGCTAATTATTCAGCAATTTAAAGACGGTAATTTTATCACCACCTATGAGACCTTTAAATTGAACCTTATGGGACTACCTTTTAAAATAAAATCGATCCAATTAGACAATGAGACCATTGCCTTAAAGGATGTTAAGATGAATGGCAATAACACCATACATGTCACCAAAAACTTTACCACCCTTCATATTTTAGGGAAGTAATTTTTTTGTAATTTAAACTAAAAGTATACAGCTATGAACAAGAACATATTTTTAACCCTCGTATTATTACTGGGCCTTATGGGGTGCAAAACAAACCCGTTTACAGGGAAAAGCACCCTTAATTTTTACCCAAATACTTCTATTTTTCCAACTGCTTTTGCGCAGTATGATGAATTTTTGAAGGAAAATAAAGTTGTGGAAGGTTCCAGTGAAGCAAAAATGATCACCTCAGTTGGGCAGCGTATTGCTACCGCAGCAGAACGATGGCTCACAGCAAACGGATATCCGGGCTATCTGAAAGACTATCAATGGGAATACAATTTGGTACAAAACGAATTGGTTAATGCCTGGTGTATGCCAGGAGGAAAAATTGTGTTTTATACCGGGATTCTTCCTATTTGCCAGGATGAGACAGGGATCGCAGTAGTGATGGGTCATGAAGTAGCCCATGCCCTTGCAGATCACGGAGCGCAAAGAATGAGCGCGGGAATGGCTCAGCAATTGGGAGCTGTTGTAGGGAATGTTGCGATCAACGACCCTGAAAAAAGAAATATTTTTAATCAGGCTTATGGTATTGGATCTACCATAGGAGTTATGCTTCCTTTTAGTAGGAGTCATGAAACTGAGGCAGATAGAATAGGATTGCAGATCATGGCCATTGCTGGTTATAATCCGGATGAAGCCGCCGAATTATGGAAGCGTATGAAGGCCAATTCTGATAGACAGGCACCACCGGAATTTTTGAGCACTCACCCGTCTAATGATACGCGTATTGCTAACCTTAGCAGTTGGGCTCCCCTGGCTAAGGAAGAGGCAAGAAAATATGGGGTAACCTCTTTCCAATAAGACACAGGCAGATTGCAGATGATGTTTTATTAATTGTATCTTGGGAGTAGTTCCTATGGGACCCTTCTAAACAAAATTTATGGCCGGGACCATCCTTTTAAAAGGAAGTAAAAAACTACTGAATGCCTGGGCCTTCTATGATTGGGCCAATTCTGTATACAGTCTGGTTATAGCCTCCGCTATTTTCCCCATTTATTACGGCGCTTTATTCCGAATAGCTGATATTGAAAAGATATCCATTTTTGGGGGTGAGATCGCAAGAGCTCCTTTAATTAGCTATACAACTTCCATAGCCTTTGTTTTTATTGCCCTTATTACGCCCTTGATTTCAGGGATTGCAGATTATATGGGAAACAAGAAGATGTTTATGCAATTCTTCTGTTATCTCGGGGGTGTTTCTTGTATTGGCCTGTACTGGTTTTCATTGGAAAATATTGAGCTGGGATTACTCTGTTATTTCTTTGGTTTGGTAGGCTTTTGGGTAAGCTTTGCTATCAATAATTCCTACTTACCAGATATTGCCTTTCCGGAGCAACAAGACCGTATTAGTGCTAAAGGATTTTCAATGGGGTATATTGGGAGCGTAATTCTGTTGTTGATCAACCTGGCAATGGTCATGAAGCCCACTTTGTTTGGAATTAGCGGGGCAGGAGCGGAGCTTATCGCCATGCGATATTCCTTTGCCTCAGTTGGTATCTGGTGGATCTTGTTTAGTCAATATACTTTTTACCACCTTCCCACAGGTAACAAGCGAGAAGGAGAGCGGCACCGTGTGGTACTGAATGGGTTTAGAGAGTTAAAAGCGGTATGGCGCCAGCTTGGTGATGAAGTGCGTTTAAAAAGATACCTGGGAGCCTTTTTTGTTTATAGTATGGCCGTACAAACTATAATGCTTATTGCTGCCTATTTTGGAGAGGAAGAAATTAACTGGGGTTCGGACAGTGAGCGAACTATGGGTCTTATTGTTAGCATACTGGTCATTCAATTGGTTGCCATTCTAGGTGCTACACTTACAGCCAGAGCCTCCGGTGCTTTTGGTAATATAAAAACGCTGGTAGTGGTCAATATGCTATGGGTGATCATCTGTGTGTATGCCTATTTTGTGACAACTCCAACCGAATTCTATATAGCTGCAGGTTCTGTGGGCGTCGTTATGGGAGGCATACAGGCCTTGTCTCGTTCTACCTATTCAAAATTTTTACCGGAGACCAAGGATACTGCTTCGTTCTTTAGTTTTTATGACGTAGCTGAGAAGATAGGAATAGTAATAGGTACTTTTTTATACGGCATGGTAGCCCAATTTACCGGGAGTATGCGTAATGCCACTATATTCCTGGGATTGTTCTTTATCCTTGGCGCCATTCTCTTACTTAGGGTAAACAAAAAGACCCCGGTATAGGGGCCTTTATTTTTAGATGAGTTTTAAACTTCATTAGCCCTTGGAAATATCGCCAGATCCTGAAGTTTTACTGTCTATTTTAGCTGGATTTCCTCTATAAGAAATATCACCAGATCCTGAGACCCGTGCTTTTAAAGATGAATTAGCAGTAACTTCTATATTGGCAGAGCCAGATACAGTGGCACTTACATTATTCGCGTTAAGCCCATAAGCATTTACATCTCCAGAGCCGGATATTTGTACCTCAAGATTGTTTGTGCTCCCTTTCAGGTCCATATCTCCAGATCCCGATACATTTACTTCAAGGTCCTGCACTTCCAGTTCCAGACTAAGATCTCCAGATCCCGACATCCTGGTCTTAAATGCCGATCCCTTTAATACCGTCCTTCCTAACAGATCTCCAGATCCGGACATGGATACCGCGTTTATTTCTTCTACCGGAATAGTGATAGATATTGTCCCTGATTTCCATGAAGAGGGTTGTAGGTTTACTCCCTTTTCCGGTTTTACTACCAGTTTTCCGTCTTTTACCTCTGTAATTATATACTCCAACAAGTTTTCTTCCCCTTTCATTGAAATTGTCCCTTCTGCACCTTTGACAAGTTCAACATCGAACCAGCCCGAAACGGCTATAGATTCGTAGTCGCTTGTTGTTCTTTCAATAGTGACTATTTTCCCGTTGCCTTTGATCTTTTTGCCCCATTGTGCATAGCTCATTGAAGCTATACATAAGACAAATGTAAGTGTGAATAATTTTTTCATTGGATTGTGTTTAATGGTTATTTTTTAGTGAATGATATACTTCCGTAATCACTGGAGATAGAAATCTGGTTTCCGCTATTTTGTTTCCCGTAATATCCTTTGTAATAACGATCGCTAGATTTCTCCTTACTGATGGCAATTTCAAAGTCATCTTTACCACTAACTCCGGCATATTCTGTAGTGATCTCAAAATCAAAATAATAATTGGCGCTATAGCCTATCTTAATACCTGTGTAATCTGTACGCAAGTTAATATTTCCGGCATCCTCGGCCATCTTATTGATCTTGATCCCTCCATAATCTGCACTGATGTCCACATTGCCGTGTACGGTACCTAGGGCAACATTGATATAGTCCCCGTTTCCATCAACATTGCCTACTTCACCTACTTCCAGATTTCCATAGTCACAGCTGTATTGAAGATTTTTCATTGATTCAATCGTCGCATTTGTATAGTCGGCATTTATGACAAGATCCCCCGCCTTTTCAATAGTAAATCCGGAATAATCTGCCTTAATATTACCACTATTTATATAGCCGATGTAAGATTTAGAAGTGTAATCAAAGCTCAGATCATTATTCCGTCCATGTAATTCTCCAATCTCAAGTCGGCCATAATCACAGCTTATTTTGGCGTACCCATCTATCCTGTCGAGGGTAATGTTCCCATAGTCATTACTGAGGTGAACACTGTTCTTTACAGGGAGTTTAATGGTGTAGTCTATTTGCATATTAACGTTGTTATTACCCCAGTTCCAGCCCCAGCCTTTGTCTTTATTGAATTGAGTTTTGGCCGAAACCATAGAACTACTGGCATCAAATAAAACGGTTATTTCATCTAATTTTTTCTGTACTTTCTCTTCATTATTTCCATTGGTCTTAATGACAACCTCAATAACCACCCTGTTCTCATTCCAGGAAGTGAGATTTACATTTCCGTAACTGTTGGAAACTTTCAATAAAGCATCAGCATTTACATTGTACTCCTTTTTAATTGTTTTTTCCTTAGTGTATTTACCCTTTTGTGGGTCCACATTGGCGCTGAGTACCAGGGGTACTGCGCATAACAATAAGACCGTGTATTTAAGTAATGTTGTTCTCATTTTGTTGATTTTTAAGGTTTTTTATAATTTCTATCTGGGCTAATACATCTTGCATTAGATCTATACGTGTTTGAAAATTTTGGATCATTGAACGTAAAATGATGTTGTTGTTTCCGCCCTTAAGCAGGTCTTGTTCTAATTTCTTATAATCTGATTCCAGGAGGGCTAACCGGCCTAAGGCATCCTCAATTATTTTATTGGTCTCAGGGGATTTTTCCCGTTCCAGCTCTTTTACCTGCTGTTCTATAATATTGGCAAAATAGAATTCTGAATTTGAGATCTCGGGTGAAATTTCAGCGATACGATCTTTTTCGTCTTCATTCCATAAGCTTTGCCCTAGAAAAAGTCCTGCCACAAGCAGAATTGAAGCAGCAATTGAAAGGGGTTTCCACCAGGAGACGCCTCTCTTAGGTTCTTCATTGGCAGCATTCAATTTTGTAAGAAAACGGGCTTTATGATCTGCCCGGGGTTCTTCCAGGTCAAAATAAGGTCTGGCCTTATTAAATAATTCGTCTATGTTATCCTCTTTCATAATTTCGCAGGCATTAATTTTTTTCGTAAACTTTCTTTTGCTCTTGATATGGTAGTTCTGCAATTCGCATAACTGATGTCCATTACACTACATATTTCCTCATAATCATACCCCTCTATTAAATGTAAGGTCAGAGAAATTCTGTAGTTATCCTTGAGCGTTTTCATGGTCTCCAAAACTCTTTGAGCCAATCGTTCTGTTTCATCATGAGCAGCTTCGGGTACATCATTATCTCTGACCTTGTAAAGCGTATCATTAAGTGTAACCTCATTCTTCTTTTGTTGCTTTCTGTAATGAAACAGGCTTTTATTGATCACAATTCTTTTTAACCAGGCTCCAAATGCTACTTCTCCTTTAAACGTGTGCAATTTGGTAAAGGCATTTAAAAAAGCTTCTTGCATTACATCTTCCGCTTCGGCACTGTTCTTTACGATCCTTAATGCAGTATTGTACATAGCTTTATAGTATCTATTATAGATCTCCAATTGTGCTTTTTGGTTCCCCTCTAAGCATAATTGCAATAAGGTCTCTGTATGTTCTCCTACCTGGCTCAAAAAAGTATTCGATTTGTTATATAGATAGCTCAATTTAGTGATTGTTACAGTTTATGTTCAAAAATTATGGGCTTGGCACAAGAATTGTTTTTTAAGGACGCATAAAACCTTTAAAAACCCATAGAAAAGGGTGCTAAAAGGTGTTAATGTTTAAAAATTTGATTACAATTAAAAATTACTACTGTCTTTAAATGACAGAATGACGGATAAACGATCTATGGGAGACGCAAAAATTATACGATTTGACAATATGTCGTTACAAGATATTAACGACGAATCTGAACTTATACCTTTATTAACACCAGAGGATGAGGAAGAAATGAATAATGAGGTTTTACCGGAGACCCTTCCAATATTACCCTTGCGAAATACAGTACTATTTCCCGGAGTTGTGATTCCCATCACTGCCGGAAGAGATAAATCGATCAATTTGATCAAATACGCGAATAAAGGGGGCAAAACTATGGGTGTTGTTGCCCAGAAGGATGAGGATACGGAAGATCCCGGAGTAAAAGACATAAATACCATGGGAACCGTTGCCAGGATCCTACGGGTATTACAGATGCCAGATGGTAATACAACAGTTATTATTCAGGGGAAAAAACGTTTTGAAATTGCTGAGGTGCTAACGGAAGATCCCTATATGACAGCTACCATCAGGGAAGTGAAGGAAGAAGAGATAGATCAAAAGGGAGAGGAATTCCTGGTTATTATAGATTCTATTAAAGAGATAGCACTTCAGATAATTCGCGATAATCCTAATATTCCAAGTGAAGCTTCTTTTGCCATCAAGAATATACAGAGTAATTCCTTCCTTATCAATTTTGTATCCTCTAACCTCAATTTGAGTGTAAAGGAGAAACAAACCTTGCTCGAAATAAGTAACCTTAAAGATCGTGCACTTGCTACTTTGAAGCACATGAATGTGGAACTTCAGAAACTGGCCCTTCAAAAAGACATACAGTCTAAGGTAAGATCGGATCTGGATCAACAGCAACGGGAATATTTCTTGCATCAGCAAATGAAGACCATTCAGGAAGAACTCGGAGGAGTATCCTATGATGAGGAAATAGAGGAAATGCAGGTTCTGGCGAAGAAGAAAAAGTGGAACGATAAGGTTAAGGAACATTTCGAAAAAGAATTGGCCAAAATGAAACGGATGAATCCGCAAGTAGCGGAGTACAGCATTCAACGAAACTATCTGGATCTTTACCTGGAGTTGCCATGGGGAGAGTTCTCTAAGGATAAATTTGATCTGAAAAGAGCTCAGAAAATTCTGGATAGGGATCATTATGGCCTGGAAGACGTAAAACGCCGTATTATAGAATACCTGGCCGTTTTAAAACTGAGGAACGATATGAAATCGCCTATCTTATGTCTGTACGGGCCTCCAGGAGTTGGTAAGACATCTTTAGGAAAATCGGTTGCAGAGGCATTAGGCAGGCAATATGTAAGGATATCCCTGGGTGGACTTCGGGATGAAGCCGAGATCCGCGGACACAGGAAAACGTATATAGGGGCAATGCCCGGAAGGATCATTCAAAGCGTAAAAAAAGCAGGTACATCTAATCCGGTATTTATCCTGGATGAGATAGACAAGCTTTCCAGTAGTTATCAGGGGGACCCTTCCTCTGCTATGTTAGAGGTACTAGATCCCGAACAGAACAATGAATTTCATGATAATTTTCTTGAAATGGGATATGATCTGTCTAAAGTGATGTTCATTGCTACCGCTAATAATCTTTCCTCTATACAACCTGCCCTTCGCGATAGAATGGAGATCATTAATGTAACGGGATATACCATAGAGGAAAAGGTGGAAATTGCCAAAAGGCATCTGCTGCCTAAACAATTAAAAGAACATGGATTAACCCCAAAAGACCTGAAAGTTGGGAAAAGGCAGTTGGAAAAGATCGTTGAAGGATATACCAGAGAATCAGGAGTGCGGGGTCTTGAGAAGCAAATAGCCAAAATGGTAAGGTATGCGGCTAAATCTATTGCCTTTGAAGAAGAGTATGAGATAAAGGTGAGCAATGAGATCATTGAAAAAGTGCTTGGCCCACCACGCCTGGAAAGAGATAAATATGAGAATAATGATACAGCAGGTGTAGTGACCGGACTGGCCTGGACAAGTGTAGGAGGTGATATTTTGTTTATTGAATCTATCTTATCTAAGGGAAAAGGTCAGCTCAATATTACAGGTAACCTGGGCAAGGTGATGAAAGAATCGGCTACCATTGCCATGGAGTATATTAAGTCGAACGCAGACACTTTTGATATTGACCCCACGGTATTTAACCGATACAATGTTCATATTCACGTCCCGGAAGGGGCAACACCAAAAGATGGACCCAGTGCAGGGATCACTATGCTAACCTCCCTGGTTTCTCTGTTTACACAGAAGAAGGTTAGGAAAAGTACGGCCATGACAGGGGAGATAACCTTACGAGGAAAAGTATTGCCGGTTGGTGGAATTAAAGAGAAGATACTGGCTGCCAAACGAGCCCGCATTAAGGATATTATTCTATGTGAAGACAATAGGAAGGACATCCTTGAGATCAAAGAAGAGTATTTAAAAGGCCTTACATTTCATTATGTAACAGATATGAGTGAGGTAATTGCTCTGGCAGTTACTGATCAAAAGGTAAAAAATGCTAAAAAGCTTTAAATAAGTCTTTAGATTCTTTGCTTATAGAGAAAAAGTGCAGGGAAAGAAAAACCAATCCCGCGATTCTCCGTAATTTTAAGTCATGAAAAAAATAACCATCGCTATTGACGGCCACTCATCTACGGGCAAGAGTACTATGGCGAAGCAATTGGCGAAGGCCCTTGGTTATATTTATGTGGATACAGGTGCCATGTATAGGGCTGTAACTCTTTTTGCCCTGCAAAAAGGATATATTGGGCCTGGTGTTGATAAACTGGATCTGCTGATCCCCGATCTGCCAAAGATCCATCTGGAGTTTAGACAGAATGATACGCTTGGATATTCTGAAATGTTCCTCAATGATGTAAATGTAGAAAATAAGATACGCACCCTTGAGGTCTCTCGTTATGTGAGCCAGGTTTCTGTGATTAAAGAAGTACGCCACAAATTGGTTATGCTGCAGCAAGAAATGGGTGTAAAAAAAGGCTTGGTAATGGATGGCCGCGATATAGGTACCGTGGTTTTTCCCAATGCCGAACTAAAAATATTCATGACAGCATCTTCCGAAATCAGAGCCACCAGGCGCTATAAAGAATTACTAAACAGAGGTGCAGATATAAGTTTTGAAGAAGTGCTGGAAAATGTTCAGCACAGAGATTTTCTGGATTCTAACAGGGAGTTTTCTCCCTTGAGAAAAGCGGAGGATGCGGTAGTAATTGACAATAGTTCCATGAGTCCTGAGCAGCAGTTTCAAAAAGCTATGTCATTAGCTCAGGATCGTATTAATACTCCATAAAAAAAGGCGCTGTTGCAGCGCCTTTCAGTTTGAATCTTTTTATAATTTAGGTATCACCAAAACCTGATCCGGATGAATCATATCTGGATTCTTGAGAATATTAGTGTTGGCAGAAAAAATTTGCTTGTATTTCATGGGATCTCCATAATAATGCTTTGCAATTTTACTAAGCGATTCTCCACTTTGCACAACATGCCTGTGATAAACACTGTCATCTGCTACGGTGATATTTGCTTTTATATCTGAAGGATGCTCCCCTCCAACTGCTTTTATTTTATCCCATAAAAGGTCTTTTTCATAAGCAGTTTTGGCTTCTCCTTTAATTTTTAAAATGCCATTTTCTTCAGTTACCTTACCATCTTTGATACCTAATTTTTCTCCCAGGGTTAATACGCCCTCGTATTTAGCTTTAACACTCATTTATTCTAATTTAAAAGGTTTATAATTTGACTTTAAAGATACAAAATCTGGAAAGATTTTAGTGGCATGCCGATAATTTGTTGTGATTTTCTTTGCCGCTTGGTTTTTAGGTTGTAAAAATTAGAATTTAATTGTACTTTTGCACACCTTTTTAGCAAGTATTTAAGAGAAAAAAGGGAATCAAAATAAATAAAAACAACTTCCATAGATGTTGCTTTACTCTTAAAGATTTATGGAATACAAAATAATATCAGCAAAATGGCTGAAAAGAAAAAAACAACAGAAGAGACTCAAGTAACTGAAGAGACTCAGGTAACTGAAGTAGCTCAGGAACAAAAAGTAGAGACTCCAAAACAAGATCCGAAAGAATTCCTGAAGAATTTTGATTGGGACAAGTATGAAGAGGGAATTGAGCGTGTAGACGAATCCAAATTAGAAGAATTCGAAAAATTAGTTGCTGCAAACTTTGTAGATACGGCAGATGAGGAAGTGGTTCAGGGAACCGTAACTTATATCACCGATCGCGAGGCAATCATTGACATCAATGCAAAATCTGAAGGGGTTATTTCTCTGAATGAATTTCGCTACAATCCCGGACTAAAAGTTGGGGACAAAGTAGAGGTATTGATTGATATCCGCGAGGATAAGAGCGGACAATTAGTTCTTTCCCACAGAAAAGCCCGTACTATACAGGCATGGGAAAGAGTAAATGCTGCCCATGACAATGAGGAAGTAGTTACTGGTTTTGTAAAATGCAGAACCAAAGGAGGTATGATCGTTGACGTATTTGGTATTGAAGCCTTCCTTCCGGGATCGCAGATAGATGTTAAACCAATTCGCGATTACGACCAATATGTTGGTAAGACCATGGAGTTCAAGGTGGTGAAGATCAACCACGAATTTAAGAACGTGGTAGTTTCTCATAAAGCTCTTATTGAGGCAGATATTGAAGAACAGAAAAAAGAGATCATCAGCCAGTTAGAAAAAGGACAGGTATTAGAAGGTGTTGTGAAAAACATCACTTCTTATGGTGTCTTTATTGATCTTGGTGGAGTAGATGGACTAATCCATATCACTGATCTTTCCTGGAGTAGAATCAACCATCCAAATGAGGTGGTAGAGCTAGACCAAAAACTCAATGTGGTAATCCTTGATTTCGATGATAATAAATCCAGAATTCAGTTAGGACTTAAGCAATTAGAGAAACACCCATGGGAAGCCTTAGGTGATGAGTTTAAAATTGGAGATAAAGTTAAAGGAAAGGTTGTAGTCATTGCTGATTACGGCGCATTCTTAGAAGTAGCAGAAGGAGTTGAAGGACTGATACACGTTTCAGAGATGTCCTGGTCTACTCATTTAAGATCGGCACAAGATTTCGTGAAGGTAGGAGATGAATTAGAAGCTGTTGTGCTTACTCTTGATCGCGAGGACAGAAAAATGTCCTTAGGGATCAAACAACTTACACCAGATCCATGGACAGACATTACGTCTAAATATCCTGTTGGCTCTAAGCACAAAGGAATTGTAAGGAACTTTACCAACTTTGGAGTTTTTGTGGAACTGGAAGAAGGGATCGATGGATTGATCTATATTTCAGATCTGTCATGGACCAAGAAGATCAAGCATCCATCTGAGTTTGTTGCTGTTGGCGACACCCTCGAAGTAGAAGTGCTGGAATTGGATGTGGAAGGTCGTAAACTGAGTTTAGGTCATAAGCAAACAACAGATAATCCTTGGGATAAGTACGAAAAGGAATTTGCCCTGGGTACTGAGCACACATCGGCTATTTCCGAGATCGTTGATAAAGGAGCGGTGATAGAGTTCAACAAGGACATCACAGCATTTGTTCCTCAACGACACATGGAGAAAGAAGATGGCAAGAAGCTGGCTAAGGGAGAAGAAGCCCTTTTCAAGATCATTGAATTTAATAAAGAATTCAAAAGAGTAGTAGCCAGCCATACGGCGATTTTCAGAGAAGAAGAACAACGCAACGTAAAAGCAGCCAAGAAAAAAGCTGCTACCTCAGCTGAGGAGTCTAAACCAACACTGGGAGACGCCAATGAGCAACTACAAGCGTTAAAAGACAAAATGGAAGCAGGCAAAAAGAAGTAAGCTTTCGTAATGTTTTTCAATAAATAATGTGAAGCCCTGACCATTTGGTCGGGGCTTTTTTTATGATCCTAAATGACATAAATATTTGTAGAATGGATGATATTTATCACGGTTCCATTTTATTGAATAGAAATCCCTATTTTTGCTATCCAATATGTTGGTAGCGAAAACCATGAGTCAAAAAGTACTTCTTTCCTCAAAAGAAATCCACATTATTTTACATCGCCTTGCTTGCCAACTTTTAGAAAATCACCTCGACTTTACCAATACCGTTTTAATAGGAATTCAACCCAGGGGTAGCTTTCTGGCGAACCGTTTGGCGAAAATCCTCAAAGAAGAGTACAAGGTGAAGGAAATTAAACTTGGGTTGCTAGACATCACTTTTTTTCGCGATGATTTTAGAAGGAGCGATAAACCCCTTGAAGCGAGTACCACCAACATAGATTTTCTGATTGAAGGAAAAAATGTGGTATTAATAGATGATGTATTGTATACAGGGCGTAGCATTCGTGCTGCTTTAACAGCCATCCAATCATTTGGAAGACCGCAAGAAATAGAATTGCTAACCCTTATTGACAGAAGATTTAGCAGACATTTACCCATACAGCCAAATTATAGGGGGAGACAAGTAGATGCCATCAATAATGAAAAGGTAAAAGTTATGTGGAAAGAAAATGATGGAAAGGATGTGGTTTATTTAGTAAACAAATAAAAGTATGTCGGTACTTAGTGTAAAACACCTTTTGGGAATTAAATATCTGAATGAAAAGGATATTCAACTTATTTTCGAAACTGCCGATCAGTTTAAAGAAGTTATCAATAGGTCCATTAAAAAAGTTCCTTCCCTCCGGGATATTACCATTGCCAATATATTTTTTGAGAATAGTACCCGTACCAAGCTAAGTTTTGAGCTGGCTGAAAAAAGATTATCTGCAGACGTCATCAATTTCTCAGCATCCCAGTCATCCGTAAAAAAGGGAGAAACGCTGATAGACACTGTTAGTAATATTCTCTCTATGAAAGTAGATATGGTGGTGATGCGGCACCCAAATCCAGGTGCAGGTATCTTTCTGGCAAAACATGTAAATGCAGCTATTATTAATGCGGGAGATGGGGCTCACGAGCATCCAACACAAGCATTATTAGATTCGTATTCCATCCGGGAGAAGTTGGGCGATGTGGCCGGAAAAAAAGTAGTGATCGTGGGTGATATTTTGCATTCCAGGGTAGCGTTGTCTAATATATTTGCCTTAAAACTTCAGGGAGCAGAGGTAAAAGTTTGTGGACCTAAGACATTGATCCCTAAGTATATTGAGACTCTTGGAGTGGGGGTGGAGCCAAATCTTAAAAAGGCCCTTGAATGGTGTGATGTGGCCAACATGCTTCGTGTTCAGAATGAACGTATGGAGATGAGTTACTTTCCCTCCACAAGGGAATACACACAGCAATATGGTATTAACAGACATATTCTGGATAGCCTGAAAAAAGAGATAGTCATCATGCACCCGGGTCCTATCAACAGAGGAGTGGAGATAACCAGTGATGTAGCCGATTCCTCGCAATCTATAATACTTCATCAGGTAGAAAACGGTGTGGCCATACGTATGGCTGTTATTTATTTATTAGCATCACAAATAAAATAGGAACCTATGATTTTTGAAAGAGAAGGCAATAGCACCATTGTTTATCAGGAAAACATCCCACTTTTAAAATTTGTCGAAAATCTGAAGTCGGCCTACGAAAAGCTCAAGAACGACCATATTATTGTGAACTTATTTTCATTCTCCAGGCTTAGTGCTGATGAGATCCTGGAATTTCTGGAGCTATCTAATACGCACAGGAAGGCCAAGAAATCTTTTGTTTTGGTAACCGATAAGGTATCTTATGATGAGGTGCCGGATGAGATTAGCCTGGTCCCCACCATACAGGAGGCAATGGACCTTATTGAGATGGAAGATATAGAAAGAGATCTGGAATTATAAGTATGCCATATCATTTTGCTCAAGTTAATATCGCCAGGGCACAATACAAATTGGATGATCCTCGGATGGCCGATTTTGTGAATAATACGGCAAGGATCAATGCCTTGGCCGAAGAAAGTCCCGGTTTTATATGGCGATGGATAGAGGAGCCATCCAATGATATTTATGAGGTTTTTGGTGATCCTGCCTTAATAGTCAATATGTCATTGTGGGAATCCAGAGAAACCTTAATGGAATTTACATATCAAACGGCACATGTTGATATCTATAAAAGGCGAAAAGAATGGTTTTCCAAAATAAAAGATAGTCATATGGTATGTTGGTATACCAAAGAGACTGTTATCTCACTTAAGGAAGCCAAAAAGAGACTAGATCATCTGAATACCAAAGGAGAGTCGGCTTATGCGTTTAGTTTTCGATCTAATTTTACGATTGAAGAAGCCAAACAGTACTTGTAAGAATTGATCACACCGCTATGAAACTTCATATTTTGGGATGTCATGCAGCAACCCCTTCCCTTATGGGCAATCCATCCGCTCAGATCCTGGAAGTAAGAGATCATCTGTTCCTAATAGATTGTGGAGAGGGTACTCAAGTGCAGTTGAGGAAGCATAAGATAAAATTTTCAAGGATCAACCATATTTTTATCTCGCATCTTCACGGCGACCATTTTTTTGGTTTGCCCGGTCTTATTGCCACTTTTCAATTACTTGGACGAGAGAAGGAGCTGCACATTTACGGACCTTCCGGAATAAAAGAAGTTGTGTTAATGCTGTTAAAAGTGGGGAATTCCTGGACCAGTTTCTCCATTATCTTTCATGAGTTGTCTGCCAAAGAGCCCATAGAGATCTTTGCGGATAACAAAGTAGTAGTTACAACCATCCCTTTATCGCATCGTATCTATACCAACGGATTTTTATTTCGGGAGAAATCAAAAGAACGGATCCTAAATATTGAGGCAGTAGCAGCCTACAAAATAGACAAGGCCTATTTTAAGAATATTAAAAAAGGAAAAGATATACTTCTTGAGAATGGTGAAGAGATCTCAAATAAATTATTAACCTTGGACCCACCCAAACCCAAGAGCTATGCCTATTGCAGCGATACTGCATATGACACGGGTATTATTGAATGGATAAGAGGAGTAGATGCCTTGTATCATGAAGCAACTTTCCTTACTTCAGAAGCTCATTTGGCTGCTAAAACCAAGCATTCTACAGCAGAAGAGGCCGCAAAGATCGCAAAAGCGGCCCATGTAGAACTCCTTATTTTAGGTCATTTTTCTATCCGCTACAAGAAGAAAGAAGTATTCATGGCGGAAGCAGTTCCTCATTTTGCTAATGTACAACTGGCTGAAGATGGTAAATTGGTGATTTTCTAAGAATAAAAAGGAGACTGCTGTTTCCCTTTTTGTTAAGTTTTCACCAACTTTGTTTTACTTTGGATCAGTTTAAAAACTCATGAAAAAAAACCTGGAGAATCAACGGAAATCATATGAGAAAAGTGCCCTGATGGAGGACGCTATTTCGGATAACCCTATGGAACTTTTTCAAAAATGGTTTTATGAGTTGGAAAAATCTGAGTCCGTAGAAGAACTTAATACGATGACCATTTCCACCTTGGGATTGGATGGATATCCAAAAGGCAGGATAGTGTTATTAAAGCGTTTTACCTATGAGGGTTTTATTTTTTACTCTAACTATGACAGTGAGAAGGGAAAGGCCATAGAAAACAACCCTAAGGTGTGCCTTTCATTCTTTTGGCCGGCCATGGAACGGCAGGTTATTATAAAAGGAACGGTATCAAAAATAGCCGAGAATATGTCCGACGGATATTTTGAATCGAGGCCTACAGGTAGTAAATTAGGTGCAATAGTATCTAATCAGAGTGAGGTAATCCCCTCAAGAGAAGTTTTGGAAAGCAAGTGGAAGGAATTGGAGAAGCAATATGAAAATAAGGAAATACCCAGACCCTCTAATTGGGGAGGGTATTTAGTATCTCCGGTATCACTTGAATTTTGGCAGGGCAGACCCAATAGATTGCACGATAGGATACGATATACTTTGGAAGAGGATTATAACTGGAAGATAGAAAGGCTTGCTCCCTAGTGTAGGTTAACTGATACAAATAATTTACATTTAATACTGTAATTTTTCATTCATTTTAAAAGTAGGAAAGCATGAAACAGCTGATATTGGTACGGCATGGTAAGTCTTCCTGGGAGTATGGGGTTGAGGACAGGGATCGTCCTTTAAAGGAGATAGGGATACAAGACGCCCATAGAGTATCTCATCATTTTGGCACAGCCAAGGTTAAGATCAATGCGGTTTATTCTAGTCCGGCCATTAGAGCACTGCATACCTGTGTTGTATTTTTAAGGAATCTTAAGATATCATATTCAGATTTTACTCTTACCAATGACCTGTATGATTTTTCCGGGGAAGATGTTATGGATTTTGTAAGAAATCTATCAGATTCACAACAAATAGTGATGATATTTGGGCATAATCATGCCTTCACAGAAGTAGCAAATATGTGGGGTGATGTTTATATAGATAATGTACCCACAACAGGATTGGTTCATCTCTCGTTCAACGTCTCGAGTTGGAAGGATGTGAAAAAAGGAAAAACCGAAAAGGTGATTATTCCCAAAGAATTACGGATATGATCAAAACAAAGAATCAGTATATCAATAGAGAAATCAGCTGGTTAAAATTTAATGACCGGGTGTTACAGGAAAGTGCTGATCAACGTGTTCCCCTGATTGAGCGACTTAGATTTCTTGGGATATTCTCTAATAACCTGGATGAATTCTTTAAGGTTCGGTACGCAACCGTGAAACGGATAGTGGAGGCAGGTAAATCTGGCAAAAGTGTTTTGGGAGGTGAAATTGCTAAAGACTTATTGGAGGAGATCACAAAAATAGTAATAGAGCAACAAACCCGCAGTTTAGAGATACATAAGGATATAGAAAAAGAGTTGGAGGCTGAAAATATCTTCCTTATAAATGAAGAAGAGGTTACTGAAGAACAGTCTAAATTCTTAAAAAATTATTTTTTAGAAAAGGTGAGTCCGCAGTTAATGACCATCATTCTAAATGATCTCACGGAGTTTCCGATGCTTAAGGACTCTGCCGCTTATTTGGCCATAAAAATGGTCCTGAAAAGCGAAGATGCCAAAAAGCCTGCAGATCATAACAAAGAAAAGAGTTATGCCCTTATAGAAATCCCCAAAGGTATTGACAGATTTGTAGTACTTCCCAGGGAAGGAGAAAGGTACTATATCATTATTCTGGATGATCTGATCCGATATTGTCTCGACAGTATTTTTTCCATGTTCGATTATACTTCTATTTCGGCACATATGATAAAAATTACCCGAGATGCCGAATTAGATATTGACAATGATCTTAGTAAGAGCTTTATAGAAAAGATTTCCTCTAGTGTAGATAATAGAAAGATTAGTGATCCGGTTCGTTTTGTATATGACAAGAGTATTGAGGAAGATACGCTAGCGTTTCTAACTGAAAAAATGGGAATCACTGATACAGATAGTGTTATTCCTGGTGGGCGTTACCACAATAGAAGAGATTATATGAGTTTTCCGAGCTTAGGCAAGGAGGAGCTGATGTATCAAAAAATAAATCCCTTGCCCATCAAAGGTGTTGAACCAGAAGGTAGTTTTTTGGGTCAAATAGCAGAGAAGGATTTTTTACAGTATACACCCTACCATAAATTTTCATACATCATTCGGTTTCTGCGCGAGGCTGCCTTAGATCCTAAGGTAAAGACCATCAAGATCACAGTGTACCGCCTTGCAGATAATTCACAGGTAATTGCTTCTTTGATCAATGCTGCCAAGAATGGAAAGCAGGTAACCGTGCAGATTGAATTACGTGCCCGTTTCGATGAAACCGCAAATATTGGGTATGCAGAACAATTACAGGAAGAAGGGGTTAAATTGATTTTTGGTGTCCCGGGTTTAAAGGTGCACAGCAAGATCTGTCTTATAGAAAGGGAAGAAAATGAAAGGACCAACCGCTATGGATTTATAAGCACAGGGAATTTTAATGAATCCACAGGCAGGATCTATACGGATTATACACTATTTACAGCTAATGAAAAGATCCTGAAGGAATTGAACATGGTTTTCGATTTCTTTGAAACTACCTATAAGATCAACAAATACAAACACCTTATTGTCTCACCACATTATACCAAAAGTGCTTTTAAAAAGCTTATAGATCAGGAGATCGAGAATGTAAAACTGGGGAAAGAGGCGTATATCAAGATCAAAATGAATAGCCTAACCTCTTATAAAATGGTAGACAAGCTATATGAGGCAAGCAGGGCAGGTGTAAAAATAAAGATGATCGTTAGGGGTATCTGCTGTCTGATCCCTGGGGTAAAAGGGATGAGCGAAAATATTGAGGCAATCAGTATAGTTGATAAGTTCCTGGAGCATCCTCGTTTATTCATCTTTGCTAATGCAGGAAACCCCAAGATGTATATTTCTTCTGCAGACTGGATGACCAGGAATATTGAAAATAGGGTAGAAGTAGGATGCCCAATTTACGATGAGGATATAAAAAATGAACTCATCGACACTTTTGAAATCTCCTGGCGCGATAATGTTAAGGCAAGAAGGTTCAATCAACTTCAGGATAACAGCTACGTAAGGAATAAAAAGCCGAAGGTGCGCTCACAATTTGCCGTATATGATTACTATCTGGATAAATTAAGAGTTACGAGCAAACCTCCCCATTCTGAAGCCCTTAAATATGATTAAAAGATTATTATGAATTACCCATGAATATGCTCCTTATTTCCTAATTCTTTCATGATAGAGGCTTCATATTCCAGAAGGGCAGCCCATTTGGCATCTACCTCCTTACGGTCCCCATATTTCCTTGCAAAATTTAAGAACATAGTGTAATGCCCCGCTTCACTGACCATAAGTGAATGATAGAAGGCTGCCAGCTCCTTGTCTTTTAAATCTTCTGATAATAACCGAAAACGTTCACAGCTTCTGGCTTCAATGAGGGCAGCATATAAAAGTCGGTGGATCAATTGTGTGGTCCTGGAACCTCCCTTTGGAAAGAATTTATGCAGGGCAATGGCATATTCATCTTTGCGGTGCCTGCCCAGTGTTTTGCCCCTGTCTAATATCCTGTCATGAACCATTTTAAAATGCCCCATTTCTTCCCGGGATAAGGAGATCATTTCCTTGATAAGGTCCGGATATTCGGGAAAGCTTACTATCAATGAGATGGCTGTGCTGGCTGCCTTTTGCTCGCAATAGGCATGATCTGTCAAAATTTCATCGATGTTCATCTCAACGATATTTACCCATCTGGGATCAGTAGGTAGTTTTAGTCCGAGCATATTATGTAATTAAAAAATTAAAGAGACTAGTTCAAATGTACCAAAAATATACCGCTACAAAAGCATGAGAGACATGCTTGTAAAAAAGATCAAAGATCCAGATCAAAGGTTTTTCGCAATAGATCTATGGCCGGATTTTTCTCCCGAAGTTTATCGTATTTCTCTTGAGGTGTAAAGGCGAACTTCTTTATGGTCTCTTCATTGACAGATATAGAAAGGTTAAGGTGATAATTATTTAAAGCCTTCTTTAAATAGGTCATCAGGCCTAGCTGTTCCCGTTCCACTTCTTTTTTCATAGTGTCATTGGGTAATTCAATGACGATAGTAGAGCCGTCTACTATTTTTGGAATGTCGGAATTTAAATTGCTGGCAAGTATTTTCTTTCCTTCTTCATCTACCTTGTTGATATAGGCGTGCCAATGCTTGTGTAACTCCTCTTCTGAAACCAGATCATCGGGAAGAGAATCTTCATCATAGGTTACTTCTATCTTATTGAGTTCGTGTTTTTTCTTGGCTTTGATACTGGATATGGATAAGCCTGATACTCTTTTTGAGTGATCTTTTATATGGATTTTCCTGGCTGGTTCGGTTATTAAAGTTGAGGTTTCTGCTAATGTAACATCTTCATTGTCAGTGTTTAAAACAGGTTCTGCTTCCTCTGAAATGATCTCTTTTTGTTGGGGGTGACCCGTAGTTTTATCTTTATTTTCGATTGTGGGAAGTGCATCGCTGATGCCCGGTGCTATGGTCTTTTTAATGGATGTTGTGATAGAACGATGAAAAAAGGAGGCAGGGATCAACTGCCCTAATGGGATGAGACTCGCGTTGCTGTGGTCAGGATTTTTTTTTTCACCTTGAAATGAAAGTGAAGCCAACTTCATAAGTGCAAGTTCTATTAATAAACGTGCATTTTTACTGCCTTTGTATTGCAGGTCTGCCTGATTAGCAATCTCAAGGGCATTCAAAAGAAATTCCTGACTGGTCTTTTTGGCCTGTTCCAGATATAATTTCTTGGCGTTATCTCCTACTTCTAACAGCGCAATGGTATCGTGGTGTTGACAAACCATCAGATCTCTAAAATGTGAGGCTAACCCAATGATAAAATGATGCCCTTCAAAACCAAGTGCCAGGGTCTTATTGAATAATAAGAGAATATTTGGAATATCGTTCTTTAGGATAAGATCTGTAACCGTAAAATAAGTGTCGTAGTCTAATACGTTCAGGTTTTCCGTTACCGCCTTACGTGTCAGTTCTTTTCCAGAAAAGCTCACCACCCTGTCAAAAATAGAAAGTGCATCGCGCAGCGCACCATCTGCTTTTTGAGCAATAATATGTAGTGCATCTTCCTCTGCATTTATACCTTGCTGTTCTGCGATATACTTGAGGTAATTAGCTGCATCGGCAACAGTAATACGTTTAAAATCAAATATTTGGCACCTCGAAAGTATTGTAGGTATAATTTTGTGCTTTTCAGTAGTGGCCAGAATAAAAATGGCGTGACTTGGAGGTTCTTCAAGCGTTTTAAGAAAAGCGTTAAATGCAGATTGAGAAAGCATATGTACCTCATCAATAATATACACTTTATACTTCCCTACCTGAGGGGGGATACGAACCTGATCTATAAGATTTCGGATATCGTCTACGGAATTGTTAGAGGCAGCATCGAGCTCAAAGATATTGAATGCGAAATCCTCATCTTCTTTTTCAGTGCCATCCCTGTTGATCTGTTTCGCCAGGATCCGTGCACAGGTAGTCTTTCCTACGCCTCTTGGACCACAAAATAACAAGGCCTGTGCCAGGTGATTATTATCAATGGCGTTGACGAGAGTATTGGTAATGGCCTCCTGCCCAACAACGTCCTTAAACGTTTGGGGTCTGTACTTACGGGCTGAGACTATAAAAGGTTCCACAAATACGTTTTTAAGGAATTAAAGCTGAACTATGCGCCATTCTTACAAATATAAAAATAGCGTTTGTTTATGGACTTTCTTTTAAGGCCTATTCCCCAATTTTTATCAACAATTGGCTACCTTTGTGCCAAGCAGGTCACCTTATCGCTCTCTGCATTACGCGGGGGGAGGAAAGTCCGGACACCATAGTGCAGCATAGCGGGTAACACCCGTCACCCGTTCCGGTGTTAATCGGGATGGGGCGGACTAGTGCAACAGAAAGAATGTACAGGTTAAGCTGTAGTGAAATCATGTAAACTCTATGCGGTGAAACGCCATGTATATCAGCGTTTGAGGGCGGCACGTCCAAGCTGAAGGGTAGGCGGTACGAGTCTTTGGGTAACTAAAGATCGAGATAAATGATAAGGATCCTTTTTAAGGCTACAGAATCCGGCTTATGATCTGCTTTTTTTATTCCTCACTTTTATAAAAACTGAACAAGCTACCGCCGTACTTCCGTGTTGAGGTATGATGACTTAGGTGCGAAAGATCCATCTTTTTTGAGTGTTCAATGATCAGTGTTCCGGCGGTTACAAGGATATTTCGGTCATAAACAAGCTTGTGGATATCACAGAATTGTTCAAGTGAAAGATCGTATGGCGGATCCACAAAAATAAGGTCGTATGTATCTCGAGCAGATTCCAAAAATTTAAAGACATCCATTTTCACCGCTTTTATCTTAAAATCCCATTCTGCGGCCTTTGCTCCTATGAATTTTATACATCCGGAATGACTGTCTACACTGGTAATGTCATTGCAACCTCTTGAAGCAAATTCGAAACTCATATTGCCAGTGCCGGCGAAGAGATCGAGTACTCGAATCTCATCAAAATAAAACTGATTATTAAGAATATTGAATAAGGCTTCTTTGGCCATGTCTTTGGTTGGCCTTACCGGTAGATTTTTTGGGACAATGATTCGTCTTCCCTTATGAGTACCCGAAATAATTCTCATTTAAAGAGCGTTTATGGCCAGATAATTGGCGTTAAGAGCCGTTTCATCAGACAGGATATCATCTGGTAAGCCTGGTAGATATATGGAGAGATGCTGTATATACTCCTGACAAATAGTGAAAATAGAATCGCCTTCTTCGATAGCTCCGAAGAGTCTTAATTTAATCTCATTTGGATCTAGGTGTAATTGCTCCAGGGTAAAAAGCAGGTAGTATAGAAAATCCTCTGGTGTTTTATAAGAAAAATTATTAAAAAATAACAGCTTCTTATTCTGAAGAATGATAAGATCTAATTCATCTGCTGTCACATAGGCGAAGCATACTCCTTCTGAACTGGAGGCGTTACTGCCGAGAAGTGACTCCACTAAAACAGTACTGTGATGTTTAAAATCAAAGTCTCCAAACTGATCATATATAAAATTATTGATGTTCACAAAAGGAACATATACATTGACCATTTCATACGCCGTGATCTCATCGTATTCCAGAAGATCATTGGCCAGGATCTTCGTATTAAACTTAAGGTAATTCGCCAATTCATTAGGATCGAACAACACTTTGGGTACCAGGCTAAATAGGTCATTTCTATGAACAACTACGACCTCAGAAAACACAAAGTCTTTAATTTGCTGTTTTTTAATAAACCGCTTTAATTCTTTTTGTGCTTCATATGGAGTAAGCCTGTTGTCAAAGCTGTGCTTTTCTGCCTTTACAATCTTTTTACCGATTGTATCCAGAATGCAAAAAGAAAGTCCATTCAGGCTAACCTGAATGGACAATTTATGATAATCTTCCAGAATTAGATCGTTGTGATGATCTTTATTGGTCTCCTTTTTTGTCATAAACAGGGGGCCAGTTTCCGTTGGTGCTCACTTCTGTGAGAGATCCAACCTTGATCTCAGAACCATTTACTTCTTCTACACTTATCTGTACATTTTCTCTTGCCAATAGATCTTTTGGCTGATCATACAAGATGATGTCTTTTTTAACCTTGGCTTCAAAAACAGGAGCTTTATAGCCACTTTTTTCGATGATAGCCGCTTTCATTTCAAATGTTTGATTATTCTGTGCATACGGTACATTCATCATTGTTTTATACCGTGTATCGCCTTTGAAGAGCGAATCTTTTATGGCTATAAAACCTAAGGTGTCTATAATGGTAACTTCTCGTAAAAGATCGATACCATACGTCTTGTCAAATTCCATATAGGAAGAATCTCTTTGCTGAGTGATGGTGTATTTCCCGGTATCAACAAAAGCGATCAGACTATTAAAGTCGTTTGCAAACTTTCCATTTACAGTTTTATACGCTTCCTGAGAGTTTCGAATATCCTTAAGGACAGAAATTACCTTGTTAAAGCGTTCTTGCTTTATTTTTTTGAATTCTATCGGACCAGTTACGGAGCGATAGATCAGGTAACCCAAAACAATACAGACGATCCAAAGTATTATTTGAAAGATGGTTTTCATTTGAACAAGTATTAATTAAATTTAGCGGTTCCAACAAATCTACAATTTTTTTTCAATCGTAAAAGTTTTTGGCCCAAAAATCCTGTTTATCTTTGAACACCTATGGATACTCCCACCGCTGCCACATTTTACGGCCTTTTAAAAGATAAATTTCCTCATATCCCTACTGCCAAACAGGATATTACCTTACAATTACTGGCTGAATTTTTACTTTCAGGGAATAATGATGAGCTTTTCTTACTGAAGGGATTTGCCGGAACAGGTAAAACAACCATTGTAGGTGATCTGGTTACAAATCTTTGGAAAACATCCCTGAAATCTGTATTGATGGCACCTACGGGAAGAGCGGCAAAAGTAATGTCTAGTTATTCCAAGACCCAGGCTTTTACTATCCATCGAAAGATCTATTTTCCTAAAAAAGAAAGGGGAGGGGGAATTCGATTTGTTATGGCCCCCAATAAACACAGAAATACGGTCTTTATTGTAGATGAGGCTTCTATGATCCCCGATGCACCCTCAGATTCCAAGCTCTTCGAAAACGGATCACTTTTAGACGATCTTATTCAGTTTGTCTATTCTGGGCATCAATGTAAACTTATTCTTATTGGAGACACCGCACAATTACCTCCTGTGCATCTTTCGTTAAGTCCGGCTTTGGATGAACATCAGCTACAAACCAAGTTCGGAAAGGAAGTAACCCTGATTGAACTAGATGAAGTAGTGAGACAGGCCCAGGATTCTGGCATACTGGTGAACGCAACCCAGTTAAGAGACCAGCTCCAAAGAGACGTCTTTGATAGTTTCCAATTCCAGCTCGATACTTTTGCGGACATCGTTCGTTTAACAGATGGCTATGACATTCAGGAAGCCATAGAAGAGGCCTATTCTGTTCAGGGCAAAGAAGAAACCACTTTGATAGTGCGGTCAAATAAAAGGGCAAATTTGTACAATGAAAACATACGGAAACGCATTCTTTTTCTTGAAAATGAGCTGTCTGTAGGGGATTTCTTGATGGTAGTTAAGAATAATTACTTCTGGCTAAAACCCCAATCGGAGGCGGGCTTTATTGCAAATGGCGATATTGTGGAGGTATTGGAGATTTTCTCATTCAAAGAACTCTACGGATTTAAATTCGCCGAAGTAAAGGTCAGAATGACAGACTACCCAAATCAAAAACCTTTTGAAACTGTTTTATTGCTAAATACCCTTGCAGCAGAAACGCCTTCACTTTCCTATGAAGATGGTAATAAACTATATCAGGAAGTCATGAAAGACTACGCCAAGGAAACTTCTAAATACAAAAAATTTCTGGCTGTAAAGAACAATACATTCTTTAATGCATTGCAGGTAAAATTTTCATACGCCATAACCTGTCATAAATCTCAGGGAGGACAGTGGCATACGGTTTTTGTAGAGCAGCCATATTTGCCTTCCGGACCAGACAAGGAATATTTTAGGTGGTTGTATACGGCCATCACCAGGGCCAGGGAAAAATTGTATTTAATCGGATTTAAGGACAATTTTTTTCTTGATTGAGAATACGTTACTTTAGTATTTAGATTGTTTTAGCATGACTTCAGAAACCATCATCAGCATTTTTTTAGGTATTGGATTGGCTGCTTCCGTTGGGTTTCGGGTGTTCTTGCCCCTGTTTGTATTAAGCGCTGCATCCTATTTTGGAATGTGGGATCTCAATGAAAATTGGGAATGGATCGGTAGCTTATTTGCTCTCATTACTTTAGGTGTAGCTACATTATTAGAGGTCTTTGCATATTTTATCCCATATGTAGATAATTTACTGGATAGCATTGCCTTGCCTCTTGCGGCATTGGCAGGTACGGCAGTTATGGTGGCTACCATTTCGGATATGGATCCGGTCATTACATGGTCGTTAGCTATCATTGCCGGAGGAGGAACAGCCACGGCCATAAAGGGAGCATCGGCTACAGGACGTATAGCTTCTACTGCCACAACTGCCGGCATTGGAAATCCGATCATCTCCTTTTTTGAAACATTAACTGCCCTGGTGGTGGCAGTAGTTTCAATAATTGCACCGGTAATTGCCATAATTCTTGTAATCTTGCTTTTGATCCTTATATTTTCTATATATAGAAAGTTACGACCAAAGCTCAAAAACTAATCTCAACACCGGAATTACCAATATGAATATAATAGCCATGATCCCCGCCAGATATGCTGCTTCCCGATTCCCGGGTAAATTGATGCAGGACCTGGCAGGAAAACCGGTCATTCTAAGAACATATGAAGCGGCAATGGCCACCAAACTTTTTGATGCGGTATATGTGGTTACAGACAGCGCCCTAATTTATGATACTATTGTTGCAAATGGTGGAAAGGCCATAATGAGTCTGGAGGAACATGAGTGTGGTAGTGATAGGATTGCCGAAGCAGTGGCCAATATGGATATAGATATTGTGGTCAATGTTCAGGGGGACGAACCCTTTACAGATAAAGAAAGTTTGGCCAGCCTTATTCAGGTATTTAAAAAGGATAGCTCAAAGGAAATAGATCTGGCTTCCCTGATGACCAAAATAACTGAAACAGAGGACATTCAGAGTCCCAATACGGTAAAAGTGATCGTAGATCAACAGAATTTTGCACTTTACTTTTCAAGATCTGTGATCCCGTTTCAAAGGGCAACTGAAATAACGCCTACCTATTATAAACACAAAGGAGTATATGCATTTAGGAAGCAAGCGGTATTAGATTTCAAACGTCTGCCAATGCTCCCATTAGAGGCCACGGAGAAAATTGAAGCCATAAGATATCTGGAATACGGCAAGAAAATTAAAATGGTAGAGACAACGGTTACCGGTATTGAGATAGATACCCCGGAAGACCTTGAAAAAGCGAAGGCAGCATGGAAGTAGATTTCAGCAACATAAAGGTCATTGGTTTTGATGCGGATGATACCTTATGGGTAAATGAAACCTATTTTAGGGAAGCAGAAGAACAATTTGCTTCACTACTGGAGAAGTATGAGACCAAAAATAAGATCGATCAGGAGTTGTTTAAGACAGAAATTGAGAATCTGGATCTATATGGGTATGGGATCAAAAGTTTTACCTTATCAATGATAGAATCTGCTATGGATATTTCAAATAATCAGGTTTCGCAAACAACCTTACTGAAGATTCTGAATCTTGGTAAAAAGATGATAGCTCATCCTGTGGAGTTATTGGACAATGTAGAAGAAGTATTGAAGAGTTTATCGGATAAATATCGATTAATTGTACTAACAAAAGGTGATCTGCTGGACCAGGAAAGGAAATTAGATCGCTCCGGCTTGTCCACGTATTTTCATCATGTGGAAGTGCTTAGTGATAAAAAGGAATTGAATTATGCTAATTTGCTGGAACATTTGGAAATTGATGTTTCAGAATTTCTTATGGTTGGAAATTCTTTAAAATCGGACGTGTTACCCATCCTATCCATTGGTGCACAAGCAGTGCACATACCTTTTCATACCACCTGGGCACATGAAGAAGTGTCGGTAGATGAACATATGAATAATCACCTAACCTTGTCTGGGATCAAGGAACTTTTAAAATATCTGTAAGACCTTTATGGAAGAGAATAAAGATTTGATTTTGAAAAAACCGAAGGAAAAAGCCAAAACCTCCTTTAAGAACTTTCCTATGGTACCAAGGGTAGTTTTTGGAAATGGTTGTTTTGATCAATTGGGTGATATTTTATTGACAAAACGAAAGAACTCCGAAGCTCCAATAATTTATTTGGTAGATGATGTCTTTGAAAATACTGCTTTGGTTTCCAGAATTCCATTGCTTTTTAATGATAAGATTGTTTTTATATCTGCAGATGAAGAACCTAAGACGCAGCAAGTAGATTCATTGGTGTCTATGATTAAAGCTGAATACCGCGAATTACCTTCGGGCATTGTTGGGATAGGAGGGGGCACCCTTCTGGATCTTTCAAAGGCAGTGGCAATCATGCTCAATAATGTTGGTTCTGCCTGCAAATATCAAGGTTGGGACCTGGTGTCTAAACCTGCCATTTATCACGTAGGTATTCCCACTATCAGCGGGACAGGGGCAGAGGTTTCCAGAACTACAGTATTATTAGGACCAAATCGAAAATTGGGAATTAATTCGGATTACACCACCTTTGATCAGGTATTGTTAGATCCCGATCTTACTATTGGGGTAGACAAACAGCAATGGTTCTATACAGGAATGGACTGCTATATACATTGTATAGAGTCATTAAATGGAACCTATTTAAACGCTTTTAGCCAAAGTTACGGTGAGAAAGCATTAGAATTATGCAAAGAGGTTTTTCTGGATTCACTTTCCCCCTCGGAGTCACGAGATAAACTTATGATGGCCTCATGGCACGGTGGTATGAGTATAGCTTATTCACAGGTAGGGGTGGCACATGCATTAAGTTATGGCTTGTCTTATGTATTAGGCACAAAACACGGAATAGGAAATTGTCTTGTTTTTCAGCATCTTGAAGAGTATTATCCGGAAGGAGTAGCTCTATTCCACAAAATGATGAACCATCACCAAATTACTTTGCCTACAGGTATTTGCAGTGATCTTTCAGAAGAAGAAATGAATACGATGATCTCAGTTTCCATGAGTATGGAACCCCTATGGGAAAATGCGCTGGGACCAGCTTGGAAAACAATAATAAGCTGCGATAAATTAAGAGAGATATATCGTAAAATTTAATTTTTTTAGTAGGGACGCATTGTTTTTTTATACGTACTTGCAGCACCCCTTATATCTTATCTACACCTCATGTCAATTAATACGTAGAATAAAAAGCTTGTATGCGTGTACTAAGTAAATTCATTTTTTTTAAGCTAATGGGATGGGAGCTCATGGGGCCGTTTCCGGATGTAAAAAAGTGTGTAGTCATCGTTGCACCTCATACCAGTTGGGTAGATTTTTTCTTAGGTCTACTAGTACGAAGCATCCTAAAGGAAGAAATTAATTTTATTGGCAAAAAGAGCTTGTTTAATCCACCTTTTGGTTGGTACTTCCGTTGGATGGGAGGTACACCCATAGACCGCAGTAAAAATAGTGACACAGTTGTAAGCACTGCCAAGATCTTTACACAGCGACAGGTTTTCAGGTTGGCCCTTTCCCCTGAAGGAACCAGAAAAAAAGTGACTGCATGGAAAACAGGGTTTTACTATATTGCCAAAGAGGCCAAGGTGCCAATTGTTATGGTGGCCTTCGACTATGGGAAAAAACAGGTAAAAATATCCGACCCTGTTGTTACTACTGATAATAAGGAATCAGATTTTAAGCGGTATAAAGAATTCTTTAGTGGAGTAGTAGGGAAGATCCCTGAATATACCTAGATCCTTACAAAATCAAAACTTACCCCTGCAGAATCTGTGGAGCCGTCATTGTCAAAATCATATTCTCCTGTTTCTTGACCTCCAAAAATTTCTAAAGTGTTACCTGTAAGAGTAGCTCCGTAAGAATCCCAATCGCCCGGATAATTTGCCTATTCAATGGAGAAGTCTGATAAATCCGGTAATCCACCTACTTTATATTCTGACAAAGTCAAAATGAACTGTACACGGTTCGGCATCTCCATCGTTATTAAAATCGTATTCACCAGAATCCGTACCTCCGTTAATGGTAAAATTGGTGCCGTCCCAGGTATGACCATATGTGTCCCAGTCTCCGGGTTCATCGTCCCAAACAATGGCAAAGAAGTAACTTCCCTCCCATTTTTCCCAAAACATTTCTCCACTTATCGTATAAGCTGCCCGGTCTACTGGATCAAGGGTTAAGGTAAAACGGCCATTAGATTGTACGCTCATACCAGCCGTGCCACCGTCTTCAACAATGTCTACCGATGTGGCATTCACACTAAATTGTGCTTGAGTTGCTTCCCAGGTTCCAGCTAATTCACTGATGTTAAAATCGCCATCCTTGGTAAGTTCACTTGCCGGATCTTTGCTGCAAGACAATGCAACAGCCAAAACCAGCATAATGTTAAATAGTAATGCTTTTATTGAAGTTCTCATGATTTCTAAGACTTAGAAGTTCACGTATGAACTGATTAAAAATTTCCGTTAATTAAAGGTAGTGCCGCACCAAAGTTTGTGCAATGATATTAGTCATGAAAGGGAAGAAAAATCTGAAAAAGTATAAGAAATCAACTGGTTTGCACGCTTATGGAGTTTTTATAAGCTAGCTACTACCAGATAAACTAAGGCGTAAGAGTTTATTCCTTCATGGTATGATATACGTTTTGTACATCATCATCCTCTTCGATCTTTTCGAGCAATTTTTCTACATCTTCGGCTTCTTCTGCACTTAACTCCTTAGTGACCTGCGGAATGCGCTCAAACCCGGATGATAAGATCTCAATTTCTCTTGCTTCCAATTCTTTTTGAATGGCCCCAAAACTTTCAAAAGGCGCATAGATCATGATTCCATCCTCGTCCTCGAAGACCTCTTCAGCACCAAAATCAATAAAGTCTAATTCTAATTCTTCGGGATCTATGCCTTCGTTCGGAATTCGAAAATTACACGTATGATCGAACATAAATTCTACGGAGCCGGAAGTGCCCAGGCTCCCATTGCACTTATTAAAGTAACTCCTAATGTTCGCTACGGTACGTGTATTGTTGTCAGTAGCTGTTTCTATAAGGATGGCAATTCCATGAGGTGCATATCCTTCAAACAACACTTCTTTATAATCACCCAGGGATTTGTCTGAAGCTCTTTTAATGGCCCGCTCAACATTGTCCTTGGGCATATTCACAGATTTGGCATTCTGTATGACTGCTCGTAGACGAGAATTAGCATCAGGATCGGGGCCTCCTTCCTTAACTGCCATTACAATATCCTTACCGATTCTTGTAAAGGCCTTGGACATGGCAGACCAACGCTTCATTTTTCGCGCTTTCCGAAATTCAAATGCTCTTCCCATATGCTATCTTAGGTAGTAAATTCAGGCAAATTTAGCAAATTTTGAAAGCCGCACAAGGCGGTATAAATCAAATCTGCTGTTACTCACTTTCAATGATCTTTTCTATGCTGTTGGCCAGAGTAAAGTCTTTCTCAGTTACTCCATTGGCATCATGGGTGCTTAAGCGGATATGCAGGGAATTATAAACATTACTCCATTCCGGATGATGGTTTTGAGCTTCACATTCAAAGGCAATGCGGGTCATTACCGTGAAAGCCTCCTTGAAATTTTTAAACTCAAATGAGGTTTCTATTCCGTCATTAACGAATTCCCATCCTTCGAGGGATGACATTTTATCCTCGATCTGTTTATCTGTGAGCTTTTCCATGGCGATTATGTTTTTATAATAGGTTTCTAATTGAGTTGATTGTGTGTTCTCCCAAGTATTTGGGACACTAATTTCATTAGAGATAAAGATACAATGAAAAATGGTGATGGTGGTAGCCCGAAATAAGAGGAACTATCCCATGACATGATGATCAATTACATCCTGATAACTCAATTGTAAATTCTTGGGAAGGAGATGATCTTTTGGTAAAACTGCTAAAAATCGTTCTTCATTGGTGGTAAATACCCTTTTATAAATAGGATTAAAACTCCCAACTCTATCTACAACCTCTCTAATAAAGTCTTCGTGATGTACCAGGTCAGTGCTCCCCAGATGATAAATGCCAAATTTGTTTCTGTTGATAAGGTAATGTACCTGCTGAGTTAGTTTATCATCATTGGTAACATTGATAATAAGATTTGGAAAGACCTCAATGGCCTCATTATTCCAAATTGCCTGTTTCATTTCTTTGATCCGTGGGGAAGTATTCCCAAAGACCATGGGGACCCTTAAAATCGCCGCTTTCTTTTTTGGTAAGCGAAGCAGCATATTCTCAATTTTGATTTTTAATCGGCCATATATACTCTCTGAAAGAGTTTTTTCGTATTCGTAGGATGGATACTTACTATACGCATCAAAAACATTGGCAGAGGAAAAGAAGAAGATCTTACAATTGTGTTTGGCTACGTATTCGGTTATGTGTTGATGCGCCTGAATTTGCGCTCCAAAATCGCCTCGTAAGGCCGATATGATGATGTTGGGACGAATGTCTTCCAGCAGCTGGAAAATATCATCCTCCTGCATATCGTATTGAAAAAATTGCTGATTGGAAGTATACCCGTTTCTGGACGAAAAATATGTGCCATAGGTGTCGTAATAGTTACACAATTCTTTGTAAAGCGCGTTCCCAATGAATCCACTGGCTCCTAAAATGAGTATTTTTTTTCCTTCTTCTTGCACCGTTCCTCCAGTATTCTATGACATTCTTAACCTTTATAAAAAGGTAGTTTTACCACAGTGGCAGGAATGGCATTTTTTCTTATTTGAATATTGATCTTACTGCCAATTTCAGTAAATATATTGGGTACATACCCTAAACCAATACCCTTACCCAAGGAAGGTGACATAGTTCCCGAAGTAACTTTTCCAATCGTTTTGCCTTGCCCGTCAACAATATCGTACCCTTGCCGAGGAATACCGCGGTCATCCAATTCAAAAGCCACGAGTTTTTGTTTTGGTCCGTGTTCTTTTTCCTTGGCCAGGGCTTCACTATTCACAAAATCCTTCGTGAATTTAGTAATCCATCCCAGACCCGCTTCAAATGGCGAGGTTTCATCGGTAATATCATTGCCATATAAACAATATCCCATTTCTAATCTTAATGTATCTCTTGCTGCTAAGCCTATAGGTTTTATCCCATACTTGGCACCAGCCTCAAAAACCTTGTCCCAAACTTGTTTTACCTCAGTGTTCTTGCAATAAATTTCAAAGCCACCAGATCCTGTATAGCCTGTGGCAGATATGATTACATGATCAATACCGGCAAAATCTGCTACTACAAAATTGTAGAATTTGATTTGTTCCAGATCTACGGAAGTGATACTCTGCATTGCCTCAACCGCTTTTGGTCCTTGTATGGCCAGAAGGGAGTACTTTTCTGAGAGATCTTTCATTTCGGCATTATACTCCTTATTGTACTTTGAGATATGATTCCAATCTTTTTCAATATTGGAGGCGTTTACAACCAAAAGGTAAGTTTCCTCCTTAACCCTATACACAATTAAATCATCTACAATACCACCAGTCTCATTAGGTAAACAACTGTATTGCGCTTTACCAACTGTTAATTTTGAAGCATCATTAGAGCTAACTTTCTGTATCAGATCCAGAGCATTAGGTCCTTCGATCAGAAATTCCCCCATATGGGAAACATCAAAAACACCCACTCCTTTGCGTACTGTTTCGTGCTCTGCATTTACACCTTCGTAGGAAACAGGCATATTGTATCCTGCAAAGGGTACCATTTTTGCACCTAATTTTTCATGGGTCTGGGATAGCGCTGTATTTTTCATTTATTAGTAACTTTTTGCAGCGTAAAGATATTGAAAATAGTTGGTAGACCTCCTAGGAAGTGGGTGTTTTGGTTTCTCAGAAGAAAACTATTATTACCACTACTTGCAAAGAAAAGCAGTGAGCTCTTCGTACTTAGAAATGGTTATTGAGACCTTCTTTCTATGCATGATCTTTTCTATCTGAGGAGGTAGTGAAAGGGAAGTGTTTAATGCAGACGATACGACGTCCATAAATTTAACGGGATGTGCAGTTTCCAGGAATATACCATAGGTTTCAGGATGATTCTCCTGATATTTTCGGAGTCCTAAATAGCCAACTGCACCATGGGGATCCGCAATATAACCAGCCTTGGCATATAAGGTCTTTATAGCTTCTTTTGTTTCTTTATCCGTGAAAGAGTAAGAGCTAAGATGCTCTTTTAATTGTGAAAAATTGTCATTGTAAAGGTGTTGAATTCTTATAAAGTTGCTAGGGTCGCCAACATCCATGGCATTCGAAATTGTAGCGGTAGATGGTTTTGGATCATACATGGCAGTTTGCATAAACTTTGGAACAGTATCATTTACATTGGTAGCAGCAATAAAATGCTTAACCGGCATGCCCATTCGTTGTGCCATCATACCGGCACAAATGTTACCAAAATTTCCACTAGGTACTGAAAACACAAGTTCTTTTCCCTTTACTTTAAGTTGTTTGTAGGCAAAAAGAAAGTACAGCATCTGCGGCAACCAACGCGCTACGTTTATTGAGTTGGCCGAGGTAAGTTGCACTTTTCCTTGAAGGCTGAGATCTACAAAAGCTCTTTTCACCATTCGTTGGCAATCATCGAAGGTGCCATTTACCTTCAGTGCCGTAATATTCTGTCCTAATGTGGTTAATTGGCGTTCCTGTATATCACTCACTTTGCCGCTGGGATACAGAATGACCACTTCCACACCCGCAACGCCCAGAAATCCATTTGCAACTGCACCTCCGGTGTCCCCGGATGTGGCTACCAGAACGGTAACTTTCTCCTCAGAATCCTTAAAGAAGTATCCCAGACTTCTGGCCATAAATCTGGCGCCCACATCTTTAAAGGCCATAGTGGGCCCATGAAAAAGTTCCAGAGTTGAAACGTTTTCATTGATGGGTACAAGAGGAAAATCAAAATCGAGTACTTCCTCAAGTATTTCTCTAAGTATTGCCTCAGGAATATCTTCCTTAACAAATGGCATTAAGGCCCTGCATGCGATCTCAAGATTGGAAAAATTCTGTATGTCATCGAAAAATGAGGCAGGTAGTTGTGGTATTTCCTCAGGGAAATACAAGCCGCCATCTGGCGCTATACCTTTTATTACAGCCTCTTTAAAAGAAACTTTCGGCGCATTTTTATGAAGGCTGT
>CBDUON010000002.1:0-47378 GCA_965368835.1 uncultured Eudoraea sp.
AATCCGATTACTTTAAAAAATTATCGGAGTACGATTCTAAACTCACTTTTGAATCTTTAAAATACGAGCAGGAGTTGTTCACAAAAGATTCTGTGCTAAGGGAAAAAAGAAATCGCTGGCATATTAATCTTGCGAAGGATGTGTACATAGAAGAAGCTATTAATGTACTTAGAGACCTTAAGATCAATAATATTAAGAATGAAAAGTTGGCCCACGTAAAGGGATAAAATAAAAATCTATATATTAAAGGGCCCTAAACGGGCCCTTTTTTATTTCCTGGTAATATAGAAAATACTCTTTTGGATAGTTGAAATCTTTTGTACAAGCGCATGATCAAAAAATTACTCCCATTTGTCTTTTTATTTTTGATAATTTCATGTGGTAAAGATGAAGTTGCAGAAGAAATAATTATCCCGCCAGGCGAGAAATTAGACCTTATTCTCAGCGATCAAATAACTATTAACCCTACAGGGTACGCACCTTTATCTGCCGTAATTAGTTTGGAAACAGACAGAGCAGTCAGGATATCTATACGGGTAGTGGGAAGGAACGGTGCAGATTCTGATGTCATCCATGAGTTTACTGAATTATCGGCTTCCCAGGATATTAAGGTGCACGGCTTATACGGAAATTATAACAACCAGGTAGAAGTTTCTTTTTTCGATAATACAGGGAACAACCTCGGCACCCAGAATTATGAATTAGAGACACTTCCTCTTATTTTAGAGATGCCACAGATTGTTATAGAACAGGCAAATAGAGCAGAGATGGCCGAAGGTATGACCCTCGTAAGCTACTTTGGACATGAGGGAACCCTTTTTCCTCAACGCCCCTTTATGTTCGATTCATTTGGAGATATTCGTTGGTATTTGGATTACAGTAATAGTCCCCAGTTGGAGAATCTTTTTTATGATAATGGTATGGAACGCCTGGCTAACGGGAATCTGTATTTTGGCTCGGGAGGAGCAAGTATTGGGGGGCAAGGAGATAATAGGATCTATGAGATAGACCTCTTTGGGAATATCATAAACACTTGGGATATGCCGGGATATGGCTTTCATCATCAGGTTCATGAAAAGCCTAATGGGAATTTCGTAGTTACGGTTACCAAAGATGGCACAGGTACTATTGAAGACTATATAATAGAAATTGACAGACAGAATAAGCAGATCATCAGAGAATGGGATCTCAATATGTCCTTGCAGAATTCTCGCACAACCTTAACGACAGATGCAGTAGATTGGGTTCATGTGAATGCGGTTGCCTATGACGCTACAGATGATACTATTATAGTTTCAGGAAGAACGCAGGGCCTTATAAAGCTCACGAATACCAATGAAGTGGTTTGGATCATGGGGTCTCACAAGGAATGGGGACTGGCCGGTAATGGCAGTGATCTTAACAACCTGCTTCTTCAACCACTGGATGCCAATGGCGATGCTATTTTAGATCAGCCAGTTTTAGATGGGGATCAGAATCATCCAGATTTTGAATGGAATTGGTATCAACATGCACCCTTGCTAAAGCCTAATGGAAATGTAATGCTATTTGACAATGGGGATAATAGAAATTTTACCGGAGCCGAAAAATACAGCAGGGCAGTGGAATATGCTGTAGATGCCAGTGGAATGACAATACAACAACAATGGCAATATGGTAAGGAGCGAGGGGAAGAAACCTACTCCAGGATTGTTTCTGATGTGGATTATCTGGAAGAGACAGACCATATTCTTTTTTCACCCGGAGCCATTAGTTTTATGGGCAGCATTTATGGAAGATCCATAGAATTAGATTACGAGACCAAAGAGGTATTGTTTGAAGCTACCATTGTGCCGCCTACGGCGTTTTTTGGGATCATTACTTTTCACAGAACAGAGCGTCTGCCTCTCTATCCTTCTCAGTAATAGTTATCTCAAGTCTTTAAAAGTTTATCCGAATGCTGCTTTCGCAGCTTGTTGAGTTTTGGAGTGATCACAAAACTGCAATATCCCTGACTCGAATTATTCTTGTAATAATCCTGGTGATATTCTTCTGCCTCATAAAAAGTGGCCAGAGGACTTACTTCTGTCACAATAGGAGCGTCAAAAGAATCTGCCAATTCCTTAATTACTGCATCTGCGGTTATTTTTTGTCCTTCATTGTGGTAATAGATAACAGATCTGTATTGTGTTCCCACATCAGCACCCTGGCGATTCAAGGTGGTAGGATCGTGGGTGGTCATAAAGATCACCAAAAGGTCGTGATATGAGAGCACATAAGGATCAAAGGTGATCTGCACTACCTCTGCATGCCCGGTTAAACCAGAACAGATTTCCCTATAAGTTGGTTTACCGGGTGCATTGCCCCCTGTATAACCAGACACCACTTTAAGGACTCCTTTTACTTCCTGGAAAACTGCTTCGGTACACCAGAAACATCCACCACCAATGGTGGCAACTTCATTGGTCGTATTACTCATTGATCTTAGCTTCTTTTAGGAGTTCCATAGACTCAGAATTGATGCAATAGCGCAATCCGCCTGGTTCGGGACCATCGGGAAATACATGACCTAAATGGGCATCACAGGTATTACACATTACCTCTACCCGCACCATTCCAAAAGAACTGTCTTTATTATATTGTATCGCATTTTCTTTTATGGGCTGTGTAAAGCTGGGCCAGCCAGTTCCCGAATCGAATTTAATGGTGGAATCAAAAAGCGGGGTGCTGCAACAAATACAGGCATATTTTCCTGCTTCATATATGCTGCAAAGTGCTCCGGAATGAGGTGATTCTGTCCCTTTCTGACGTGTGATCCTAAATTGACTGGGAGTTAGGATCTCCTTCCATTCAGCTTCGGATTTTTCTACTCTTTTATCAGGAACCGGATTGCCGCTTACCGTGTAGTGTATAACATCTTTCCAAGTGAGCATATGCTATTTCTTTCTTTAAAATTAGTATTGAATAGATACAGAAGGTAGTCGATTTTCTTCAACTATCCTTACATCATAAAGGTAGGACATCCTCCTTAAAATTGATGTATTTTAGCCAGGTCAAAAATACCTTGCAATCATCCTATGAGATCAGTAACAAAAGACCGTCTTATTTATGCCGTCTTACTATTACTAGTTATGATACTTTTTTGGGCCATTGAGAAATTCTATTGGCCAAATAATACCGCAGTGGCAGTATATGAAGAAGGAAAGGCAATTCCTTCCTATATACTTCCTTCTTCTACGACCAATACAGTTGTCTTTCATAACTATTACGGACTCTCTTATAATGAGTCTGAAGAACAGGCAGAATGGGTTGTGTATGAATTGAAGAGATCTCATCTTACCTCAGACGATCGTAAAAGACCTTATTTTATAGAGGATCCTAAAATAGCTTCAAATTCCGCAGATTGGCGAAATTATAAAAACTCGGGCTATGACAGGGGTCATTTGTGTCCGGCCGGAGATCGGAGGTTTTCGGAAGCTGCCTATAATGAGACATTTTATACCAGCAATATAAGCCCTATGAAACGCGATTTTAACGCCGGAGTTTGGAACAGACTGGAAATGAGGGTTAGGCAATGGGCCAGGAAGTACGATTCTGTCTATGTAATTACCGGCGGTGTTTTAAAAAAAGGATTGCCCTCAATTGGGGATGAATCTGTATCCGTGCCAGAAGCCTTTTATAAAATAATTGCACGAGGCGCCCCTGGTAGTCTTGAAACCATCACTTTTTTAATACCACATCAGGAAACAGATAGATCTCTGACAGATTTCCAGGTTTCTATTGACCTGGTGGAAGAGAAAACTGGAATCGATTTTTTTCGGGAATTAGATGATAAGGAGGAAGACCTCTTGGAAAAAGAGGTGAAACAATCGCGTTGGCGTTATTAATGCCATTCATTCAGCCTGTTTGCATCTAGCTTTAAGAAAATAAACAGCAGGGCGGTAAAGCCGAGTAGTGCTGAGCCTCCATAGCTAAAAAATGGCAGGGGAATACCAATGGTGGGAAGTATCCCGGTAACCATTCCTATATTGATAAAATAGTGGATAAGTAAAATGGAAATGACGCCATAGCCATACATACGGCTAAAGTCGTTTTTTTGCCGTTCAGCGATATAGACCAGCCGGAGAAGTAGTATGGTGAAAAGTATGACAACGGTTGCAGTGCCGGCAAAGCCCCATTCTTCGCCCACGGTGCTAAAGATATAGTCTGTATGTTGTTCCGGAACAAAGTCGCCTTTAGTTCGTGTACCTTCTAAAAATCCCTTTCCAAAGCCACCACCAGATTCAATTGCTTTTTCGGATTGGTAGGTATTATACCCTATTGTCTTTCTGATCTCATCTAATTTTTCAGGGTCTTTTTCTAGTCGAAGCCAAAGACTAAATCGGTCGCGATGCCTCTGTTCAAATACATTTTCAAAAACAAAATTAACGGAGAGTGAAAAAACCACGGCGATAATAAAGAAAAGGCTTAGTGGTAGAATAGGTACTTTGAAACTCGATTTTTTTACCAAGAGGAAGGTGGCAATGATTAGGGCAAGACTGATACTTACCCATATAGTCCCGAACATGAGCGTAGTAATAAAGATTAGAACGGCCATTAGAGCGATGCCCAAATAAAATAGGGGAAATCCTTCCCTGAAAAGCACAAAAACCAGAGCCAGGAATACAAGGGCACTCCCGGGATCGGGTTGAGGTATTATCAGCAAGGCCGGGATAAGTATAATCAACAAGGCAAATAATTGATCTTTGGTGCGTTTTATATCGGTCTGTATATCACTGAGGTATTTTGCCAGGGCTAAAGCTGTGGTAAACTTGGCGAGCTCGGAGGGTTGTAAATTGAAGAACCCGAGATCGTACCAGGAAGTAGCCCCTGCAATGGTCTTTCCAAAAAGGAAAAGTCCTAGGAGAAGTACCATGGTAATAATGTACAGCAGACTAGAGAAGCGTTCGTAGAAATGGGCTTCTAAAGACAAGAAGATAAATGCCGCCAACAAGCTAATACCAATAAAAAATAATTGCTTCCCGTACAGCTCACTAAAATCAAAAATGGAAGAATTATTATCAGTAAAGGTACTGGAGTAGATATTGACCCAACCAATGGCGATTAGCATCAAGAAGATAAAAATGGTTAACCAATCTACCCTTTTTAGGACACTTTTACCAGACATACTCATTTATCTTGAACTCCTCTCCACTATATGGTTTTGCATATTCTGCTTCCAGGGTTTTTTCGAGCATTCGTTTCTCCAGATCTTTCCGAGTGATCTCTCCTTTAAGATATTTTTCAATAAGCAAAGAAGCGATATGGCCAGCATATCTGGCACCGTAATACCCGTGTTCAATATATACTGCAAGGGCTATTTTAGGATTATCGACCGGAGCAAAGGCCACAAATACAGAATGATCAGTTAGCTGCGTGCGTACCCCGTTGATCTTTGTATAGTTTTCTACGGTTCCGGTTTTACCTGCGATGTCAATACCAGGGATCTGCAGCCATTTGGCTGTTCCTTTTGAATACACATCTGCCATTCCCTGGACAATAGGATCAAAATACTGTTTCTCTATGGTCGTATAATGAGGTGTGGTGTATTTTGGATTATCAATAGGCTCCCCCGAAATAGTTTTTATAATATGTGGTGTATAATAGTACCCTCTGTTAGCTATTGCGGCTGTCATATTAGCGAGCTGAATGGGGGTTGCAGAAACTTCTCCTTGTCCTATGGCATTTGAAATGATATAGGAAGAAGCCCATCGGTTGTCGCCGTATACCCTGTCATAATACTCTTTATTTGGCACCCTTCCTTTTCTTCCTGTAGGGAGGTCGTATCCGAGGAAATCGCCTAAACCAAAGCTTTTAACGTGTTTCTCCCAAACATCCATACCTTCATCGGTCGTAGGATATTTGTCGTATATTTTTCGAAATGTACCCGCGAAATATGCATTGCAGGATTTATAAATACCAGAGTTCATGTTCCTTAAGCCTCCGCCGCAATGACATCCTCTTTTCTTATTTCCAACATAAAACCCGTTGTAACATCTTATAGTAGTCTCCGGTTTTATCACCCCTTCCTGAAGGGCAATAAGGGCATTTAGTGTTTTAAACGGTGACCCCGGAGAGGGCTGGGCAAGAAGCGCTCTGTCCCAGGTGGGTTTGGATATGGTATCGTAGTGCAGCTTACTGTAGTTTTTAGACCGCTCCCTTCCAACAAGTAAGGCCGGGTCGTAGGTGGGTCCGGAGATAAGGGTAAGGATCTCACCAGTGCTGGGTTCAATGGCTACTATACCGCCACGTTTTCCATTCATTAGCCGTTCTCCGTACTCTTGTAAAACCTTGTCTAAGGTTACATGAATTTCTTTACCCTGTTCGGGAAGGGTATCCATGGCTCCATCTTTATACGGACCAATAGCTCTGTTAAATCTATCCTTCTGAATGTATTTAACCCCTTTTATGCCCCTGAGATAATCCTCATACTGTTTTTCAACACCGGTTCTACCTGTGAGCTCTCCTTGTTTGTAATAGGGATTCTTTTTAATATCGGCCTCATTTACTTCAGAGATATAGCCTAAGACGTTAGCACTACTGTGGCTGGCGTAATAACGAAGAGATCTTTTTTGGATGTAAAAACCTTCGTACTTCCTCATTTTTTCCTGTAGTCGGGCGTAATCTTCTTTTGAAAGCTGGGGGACAAGTACAGAGGGAAGTCGCGGCGAGTACACTCTTGCCTTCTTTAGTTTATTGATAAACTGGGATTTGTCAATACCAAGCAGTGAACAAAATTCAAGTGTATCCAGCGGTTTTACCTCTCTTGGAATGACCATAACATCGTATGCCGGTTGATTGGCTACCAGGAGCTCACCATTTCTGTCATAAATATAACCTCGCTCCGGGTAATCATAAATGGCCTTAATGGCTGTATCTTCTAAAATCTGGGTAGAGGAAGAACTAAAGATCTGTAAATAGGAAAGCCTGCCAATAAAGGTGAAGCCTATTATTACAATGATTGAAGAAAGTAAGATCTTTTTCATTCTTTCTCTGAACTAAAGAGTGAGGTCATTAAAACACATAGTAAGAGAGATCCTATGCTTGTAAATACTATTTTTTTCAAAAGTAAGAGCAAATGATCCAAACTAAAAATTTCGAGCAAAAAGAAAACAGTATGATGCCCTATTATTAGAAACGCTAAAAATGTAATTTGTTGTGCCTTAGTAGTGTTAGTTAATTTAAAACTTTGAAATTCAAAGTTTACACCAAAGACAAAACGCATTATTGTAGGGCGTAAATAGGCCATGGTTATACAGGCTATGGTATGAAATGCCAGGGTGTCTGAAAAGACGTCAATGGTGAACCCAAGCAAGAAGCTTATCAAGATAAAAACACCCCGGCGTTGCTTGATAGGATACCAATACAAGAAAAGAATATAAATCATAGGATTAATAAACCCCATAAAATTGAGTTTATTAAATACCAATACCTGCGCCAGTACCAGAAGCAAAAACCGCAGGGCATTTATGAGATATATATTATTGGTCATTACTTATCTTTTCTTCCAAACTGCGTATTTCAGTACTATCCTCATTTTTGATGATGTACACCTGTTTAATATTCGTCATGTCGTTGAACAATGCCACTTCAATATTGTAAAAACTTTGGGAGGTGGTAAGATCGAATTTTTTTATAGTTCCAATTGGAATATTTTCCGGAAAGATGCTAGACATGGCGCCCGTTACAATAGTATCGCCAATATTTAATGGTACCATTCTGGGGATATCTTCTAATTGCACTACATCAAACCGATTTGTATCCCACTTTAAGGAGCCAAAATTATTGGTGTTTTTGATCTTTGCATTGATATTCGATTTGGTATTCAGCAGGCTTTGCACTGCCGCAAATTTCTTGGTGGTATGTTCCACGATCCCCAGAATTCCCTTGGAAGTAATAACCCCCATATCTTGTTCTACTCCATCTCCGGAACCTTTGTTGATCGTAATATAATTGTTGCGAAGCGAATAGCTATTCTTTATGATCTTCGCGGGTATGATCTGAAAAGTAAAAGAATCTATTTCCTGTGATGCTATTTCTGCAACCTCGGCATTGAACAACAGTGTTTTTAATTTAGTGTTCTCTTCTACTAATTTGTTATTCTCTTCCCTAAGATCAAAATAGTCCGTAATACTCGATTCTGTATTGTAAATACTACCAGATACCCAGTTGGCGGAATTAAAAAAACGGGCTCTGTGATAGGAATGAGATTGGATACTTAGGCTCATTCCCACAAGTAATAAGAAAAGATAAAGCAACGTGGTCTTGTTGCGAAGGATGAAGTTGATAATTTGCTGCATTCACTTTATCTATTGGATGCTCTCATCTCCTTCATATAAGAACCTCAAAGAGCCATTAACGGGTCATACTGAGGAACTATTTGATGAGAATACTTTTGTAGCGTTCTAAATTTTTCAGAGCAATACCGGTACCTCTAACAACGGCTCTCAGTGGATCTTCTGCAATATACACAGGTAGATCCGTTTTTTGTGAAAGTCTTCTGTCCAGGCCTCTTAGCATAGATCCTCCACCAGCAAGATAGATACCTGTATTGTATATATCGGCTGCTAGTTCCGGAGGAGTTTGTGACAAGGTCTCCATTACGGCATCTTCTACTCGTAAAATAGACTTGTCTAGTGCTTTCGCAATCTCCCGGTATGAAATGGATACTTGTTTTGGCTTTCCTGTTAAAAGATCGCGTCCCTGTACAGACATTTCATCTGGGGGTGACTGCAAGTCCTCAGTAGCGGAACCTATGGTGATTTTTATATTTTCTGCGGTGGTTTCCCCAACGTATAAATTGTGCTGGGTACGCATATAATAAATGATGTCATTTGTGAAAACATCCCCTGCAATTTTGACCGACTTGTCACAGACGATTCCACCCAGAGCAATAACAGCAATTTCTGTTGTTCCTCCACCTATATCTACAATCATATTCCCTTTGGGCTGCATAATATCTAATCCTATTCCTATAGCTGCAGCCATAGGTTCGTGAATAAGGTAGACCTCTTTTCCATTCACACGTTCTGCCGATTCTTTTACCGCGCGCATCTCAACCTCTGTAATTCCTGATGGAATACAGATCACCATTCTCAACGCGGGTGGAAACCATTTTTTCTTTAAGGCCGGAATGTTCTTGATGAACATATTGATCATCTTTTCCGAGGCGTCAAAATCTGCAATTACCCCATCCTTCAGCGGGCGGATGGTCTTTATATTTTCATGGGTTTTTCCCTGCATTTGGTTAGCTTCCTTACCTACGGCAATGATCTTTCCTGTAATTCTGTCTCGGGCCACGATGGAAGGACTGTCTACGACCACTTTATCATTATGGATGATAAGAGTATTGGCGGTTCCAAGGTCGATAGCAATCTCCTCTGTTAAAAAATCAAAAAATCCCATTATGATTGTTTAGTTTGGTTAAGATAAACGGGTACATTTCATCGACAAAAGTAGTAAAATTAATGTTTAAAATGACGTGTACCAGTCATTACCATAGCAATTTCATTTTCATTGCAATAATCTACACTTAATTGATCCTTTATTGAACCCCCTGGTTGTATTACACTGGTAATTCCATTCGTATGAGCGATCTCAACACAATCTGGAAAAGGAAAGAAGGCATCACTTGCCATCACGGCACCATTCAGATCAAACTTAAAAGATTGTGCTTTATGGATCGCCTGGTTGAGAGCATCTACCCTGGAGGTCTGCCCGGTTCCGCTGGCACATAATTGCCGGTTCTTGGCCAGGACTATGGTGTTCGATTTTGTATGCTTACAGAGTTTAGAGGCAAATATAAGATCCTGCAGTTCACGCTCTGAAGGTTTTTTGGCAGTCACATAATTGAGTCCAGCCAAAGTATCTGTAGCATGGTCTTTATCTTGTACCAAAACACCATTTAAACAGGTTCTCACTATAGTTTCGGGAAGTGCTGCTTCCTTTTGTATCAAAATAATTCTATTCTTCTTGCCTTTTAGAATCTCCAAAGCTTCCTTAGAATAGGAATGGGCAATTACCACCTCACAAAATAACTTATGGATCTCTATTGCGGTTTTGGCATCTATTTCCTTATTGCTTATAAGGATCCCTCCAAAGGCGGAAACGGGGTCACCGGCCAAGGCATCTACATAGGCCTGGTGTAGTGTGTCTCTGGTAGCAAGACCACAGGCATTGTTGTGTTTTAAAATAGCGAAAGTAGGATCATCGTCCTGAAATTCACTCATAAGATTCACAGCTGCATCTACATCGAGCAAGTTGTTATAGGACAATTCTTTTCCATGCAATTTGGTAAACATTGCGTCAAAATCTCCAAAGAAAAAACCTCTTTGATGTGGGTTTTCCCCATATCGCAATACCTTACCTTTTGTTTCACTGATCTTTAACGCCGCCAGTTCATGATCTTTATTAAAGTAATTGAAAATTGCGGTATCATAATGCGAAGACACATTAAATGCCTTTGCTGCAAAGACCCTGCGTTGTTCCAAAGTGGTACTGCCTTCACCAATAGTGATCATGTCCAAAAATTCTTTGTAGTCTTCCATGGAAGAAACACAAAGCACATCTTTGAAATTCTTAGCTGCTGCTCTTATGAGTGAGATACCTCCAATGTCTATCTTTTCGATGATCTCCTGTTCTGAAGCTCCGGAAGCTACCGTTTTTTCGAAGGGATAAAGATCAACGATCACAATATCTAATTGAGGAATATCAAATTCTTCCAATTGGGCAACATCCCCATCATTATCCTGCCTGTTAAGGATGCCTCCAAATACCTTTGGGTGTAAGGTTTTTACTCTGCCACCTAAGATGGAGGGATAACTGGTCACTTCTTCTACAGGCACTACATCTAGGCCTAGAGATCGAATAAATGACTCTGTTCCACCGGTAGAATACATAGTGATTCCCAGTTCCTGAAATTTCTTAACTATAGGTTCTAAACCGTCTTTATGAAATACAGAAATAAGTGCGGAAGTAGCTTTTTTTAGGGTGCCCATTTTCAATAGCTTTTAGTACTTGGATTAAGAATTCAAAGGTACTTTTTTAGCAGCTATGAAAATAAAGGTCTTATCAACAAAAAAGGGAAAGTTTTAAAGAATTTTAGAGACCTCCTGGTTTATGAATTCCAAAAATTGCTCATCTGCTTCTGTAAAAGGATCGGGGGTATTAGAATCTATATCGATCTGCCCTATATTCTCTCCATTTACAAAGAGAGGAACTACGATCTCAGCTTTTACAGTAATGCTACAGGCAATGTAATTGTCCTGCGCCGCTACATCCGGGACCACAAAATTGGCATTGCTTAGGGCTACCTGCCCGCAGATCCCTTTCCCGAAAGGAATTATGGTATGATCCGTAGGGGCTCCGGCATAAGGCCCTAATTTCAATTCTTCCTTTTCTCCATTGCGAAAATAGAATCCAACCCAATCGTAATGTGGAACTTCTGCCTTTAGGAATTCACATATTCCCTGCAGTTTATCTTCTGTGGTTGTTTGAGTGTTCTGAAGTATTGCATGTACTTTAGAATGGAGGTGTTGAAACATCTTTTTTTTGTAAAAATATAAAATTAGTGCTTAGAATAGTATAGATGTTTCTCAAAGAAAAAGCCACTATCCGAGAGGAAGTGGCTTTTACTTTTCAAATTTATTTTGATGCAGCTCTTACATCATTCCAGGCATTCCGCCTCCACCCATTGGAGGGCCTGCTGGCATATCTTCCTTGATGTCTGTAAGTGCACATTCTGTTGTAAGGATCATCCCTGCAACTGAAGCAGCATTTTCCAGGGCTATTCTTGTAACTTTCTTCGGATCTATGATTCCGGCCTTGATCATATCAACATATGTTTCAGACTTAGCATCATATCCGTAGTCTCCTTTGCCATCTAATACTTTAGCAACTACTACTGATCCTTCTCCACCTGCATTTTCAACAATAGTTCTCAAAGGAGATTCAATAGCTCTTGCCACTATCTGTAATCCTGTTTCTTCATCAGGATTCTCTACCTTCACTTTTGCCAAAACAGATTTAGCGCGGAGAAAGGCAACACCTCCACCGGCAACGATCCCTTCTTCTACTGCAGCTCTTGTGGCATGCAGGGCATCATCTACTCTGTCTTTTTTCTCCTTCATCTCTACTTCTGAGGCAGCACCTACATACAACACAGCTACTCCGCCGGCTAATTTAGCCAGACGCTCTTGTAACTTTTCTTTGTCGTAATCTGAGGTTGTGGTCTCTATCTGAGATTTTATCTGATTTACACGGGTTTTGATGTCTTTTGCAGCACCTGAACCATTTACAATAGTGGTGTTGTCTTTATCGATGGTTACCTTTTCACAGCTTCCCAACATATCTATAGTGGTATTCTCCATAGAGAAGCCTCTTTCTTCAGAAATAACAGTTCCCTTGGTTAGGATTGCGATATCTTCAAGCATTGCTTTTCTGCGGTCCCCAAACCCAGGAGCTTTAACAGCTGCGATCTTTAACGATCCGCGTAGCTTGTTCACTACCAGAGTAGCAAGTGCTTCCCCGTCTACGTCTTCAGCAATGATCAATAATGGCTTTCCGGATTGAGCCACAGGCTCTAATACAGGAAGTAGATCTTTCATTGTGGAGATCTTCTTATCGTACAATAAGATATATGGGTTATCCAGATCTGCGATCATTTTTTCTGAATCGGTCACAAAATATGGAGAAAGGTAGCCTCTGTCGAATTGCATACCTTCTACTACATCCACATAGGTATCTGTTCCTTTAGCCTCTTCCACGGTAATGACACCCTCTTTGCCCACTTTGTTAAAAGCCTGTGCAATAAGTTCTCCAATAGTTTCATCGTTGTTTGAAGAGATAGCAGCAACCTGTTTGATCTTCTCAGAAGAGTCACCTACTTTCTTAGCTTGTTTTGTAAGGTTTTCCACAATGGCTTCAACAGCCTTGTCTATTCCTCGTTTTAAGTCCATAGGATTGGCACCAGCAGCAACGTTCTTCAGACCTTCCTTAACTATGGATTGCGCCAGTACAGTAGCTGTTGTAGTTCCGTCTCCTGCAAGATCATTGGTCTTAGAAGCAACTTCTTTTACCATTTGAGCCCCCATGTTCTCCAGTGCATCTGCCAACTCTATTTCTTTAGCAACAGTTACACCATCTTTGGTTACTACCGGAGCACCAAATGACTTGCTGATTATTACATTTCTTCCCTTTGGTCCTAAGGTAACCTTAACGGCATTGGCCAGGGCATCTACCCCTCGTTTTAAGCCGTCTCTTGCATCAATATCAAACTTTATTTCTTTTGCCATAATTCTGTTTATTTTATTTTTTCAATAAGAACAATCTGTATCCACAGATTTTCCCTGAAGTTTAATTTATATGATTGCTAAAATGTCACTCTCACGCATCATCAGATAGTCTTTGCCATCCAATTTCAGCTCAGTACCGGCATATTTTCCGTAAAGAACGGTATCACCTACTTTCACTGTGACCTTTTCATCTTTTGTTCCAGGGCCAACGGCCACTACTTTTCCTTTTTGTGGTTTTTCTTTGGCAGTATCCGGAATATATAGCCCAGAGGCAGTTTTAGTTTCTGCTGCCATTGGTTCAATAAGAACCCTATCTGCTAGTGGTTTGATGCTAAGTTTAGCCATATGTCTTTTTATTTTAATTTTTAAAATTCTGATTATTGATGGCAGAAATTATGCCAAGACCCAAAAACTGACAGTTTGTAAAATGAAAATGCCAGCTTGTCATTTTGGCTGGCATTTAAAGTGTCATTATAGTTCAATATGTTATTGAATAGTATCGAGGGGACTAGTAGTGTCAGTTGGAACCACTTCCTCTGGAACTGTTTCCGGAACTGTAGTTTCAATATCATCACCTTGTAATAATTTGGAATCTGCTTCTCCAAAACTTCCCTTCAGGGCTACATTAGATAATAAGATAAGAACCACCAAAAGAGAGGCCAGTGTCCAGGTACTTTTATCGAGAAAATCACCTGTTTTTTTCACCCCACCTACAACTTGGGTTCCACCACCACCGAATGAAGAAGACAATCCGCCTCCTTTTGGGTTTTGGACCATTACGACCAATACCAGGAGAAAACATACTACGATTATAAGAACCAAGAATATTGTAAATGTGCTCATCTTACGAGTTTTCCTTTTGTAATTGCTTTACTGCTTTAATTCGGCTTGCAAAGAAACTACTTTTTTCCGGATATTTCAAACTTAAAATTTTATAGGCTTGAAGGGCTTTTTTGTATTTCTTCTGCTCTAAATAGACCCTGGCCAGCGTTTCTGTCATAAGCTCTTCAGAATCTATGGTGGTAGCTTCCTTGATGTCTATTTTTGGGACCCCTTCCTCATGAGGAACTATTTTCGGGTTTTCCTCCAGGAAGCGGTCTATGATGGCAAACTTTTTCTTCCTATCCGATTCCTCTGCAATAGGGAACTCCATATCTTCAGGGATCTTAGCCATTTCACCCTTTGGTGCTTTTTGTTGCTTCACAGGTTTGGTTCCGCTTAGTTGCAACCATTCCATAAAAGAGTGTTTCTCCTTCTTGGTAAAGGGTAAGGGCTGTCCTAATTCCAGGGCTTCTTTGGCTAGCTGCTTTTCTTTGGCTATGGTCTTATCTATTTCCGGGTCTTTGGATGAGAATAGGGCAGGGTCTAATATAGCATCTGCGTCCTTAGTAGTTCTAGGTAAAGGTTCATCTGCAGATTCAACTATCAGTGTAGTTTTTGTTTCCGGATTAGGCAATATTTCTTCTGCTTCAATTTCTTGTGCTTCCAGAGAAACTGTTTTTCCGGAAATTGTATCGGCAATTGAATTCTGCAGGAATTCCGGAGAGGTAATAAGATCGAACAAAACATCCCTGTCTGCCGTATAGGCGGCTGTTACCTTAAGTGCATTGTTGTATTTAAAGCTGTTGAGGTTTTTAAGTCCTTTTAATTGTAAAGCACGAGCGGCCTGAAAGTAAGGATATTCATTTACCACCTCTTCCAATTGCCGTGTTTGGATGGGTTCTACCACCTTGTCCGGATGTTGCAATAGATATGTAAAATCTGTTACCTTCATGTTCTACCAGTCTGCCAGAGATTCATTAAAAATATCTTGATTGATACGTTCAAAGATGACCTGATGTGCTTCATCTCTAACACTGGCTAATTGCGAGGTAGCCGGATAATCATAAAAGAAGGAAAACCGCTTTTCAAACTCGGCACCTTCCTTGGTCTTATTGAAAAAACGAACATTTATTGAAATACTAAGTCTGTTTTGCGCAGCATTCTGTGCGGCGGTAGCAGACATAGGTGACACCCTGTATTCTACGATCTCCCCTTCATAAAGGAGGTCTCCGTTAGAAGATACCAGATCCAGACTTGTCTGGTTTAAGATAAAATCCTGCAAGGCGAGAGTAAATTCTCTGTCTAATCCAGGATCAAAAGTAGATCCGGGACTTTGGGAGGCATAGTTTTGAAAATAATTCACGGTAAATGTTTTGGCAGTGCCAACGTCTCCTCCGGTAAAATTATATACACCACAACCTGTAAAAAGGGAGCCAATTAAAAAGGACAGTATAAGTATGCTATGTTTTTTTCTCACTATAAATCGTACTGTTTAATTTTTCGATACAGGGTTCTTTCAGAGATTCCCAATTCCGAAGCTGCCGCTTTTCGTTTCCCTCGGTTGCGTTCCAGAGATTTTTTGATAAGCTCAATCTCCTTTGCCTGTAAAGATAAGGTTTCTTCTTCTTGAATCTCCTCGGCAAAATGATACTTATCTTCCTGAGGAATTTCCTTCGGTTGCTCAACCCTGTTCTCATATGGAGGCAATAATTCAACAGGTGATGCTTCTTCTTCCACCTCTTCTCCGTTAGACCCGTATATTTTTCGAATCAGTGTTTCATTCTCTTCCTGTACTTTATCCGAATCTCCCGAATTGAGCATTTCCAGGGTCAATTTCTTTAGATCGTTCAGATCTGCCTTCATATCGAACAATACTTTATAGAGGATCTCACGCTCATTGCTAAAATCACCTTTTTTGGAATCACGCTCAATCACAGCAGGTAAATTCGAATCATTTGCATGAGGAAGGTATCCGTTTAAAGTTGAAAGTGAGATAGCTCTGCTTTCTTCTAAAACAGATACCTGTTCTGCAACATTTCGCAATTGTCGGATATTTCCCGGCCAGCGATATTTTTCGAGCAGTTGCACCGCATCATCATCTAAGCGTATAGTGGGCATTTTATATTTCTGCCCAAAGTCTGAGGCAAATTTTCTGAATAGAAGATGAATGTCTTCCTTGCGGTCGCGCAAAGGCGGAATATGGATCTCCACCGTGCTTAAACGGTAGTAAAGATCTTCTCTGAACTTTCCTTTTTTAATTGCGTCTATCATGTTCATATTAGTGGCCGCAACAATTCTAACATTGGTCTTTTGAACTTGTGAGGAACCTACCTTTAAGAATTCTCCATTCTCCAGGACACGTAATAAACGTACCTGAGTAGTAAGTGGAAGTTCTCCTACTTCATCCAGGAAAATAGTTCCTCCGTCTGCTACTTCAAAATACCCGCTACGGGTTTGAGTAGCTCCTGTAAACGATCCTTTTTCATGACCAAACAGTTCACTGTCTATGGTGCCTTCAGGAATAGCCCCACAGTTTACCGCAATATATTTTGAATGTTTTCTGTGAGAAAGGGCATGCACTATCTTAGGTACTACTTCCTTACCAACCCCACTTTCTCCTGTGACCAACACAGAAATATCTGTGGGGGCCACTTGTAAAGCCTTTTCAAGGGCACGATTCAGTTTAGGATCGTTTCCTATGATCCCAAAACGTTGTTTTATGGCTTGTACACTTTCCATTATTCGTTATTTTCTGTTAGCCCAAGGGCATCTCCGAAGAGGGTGGCCGAGGTACAATCCTTGATCTTTACATTTACAAAGTCTCCCGCTTTGTAATGTTCCTTTGGGAAGACTACCACCGTATTGGCTGAGGTTCTGCCCATCCAGTGGGCGTCCGACTTCTTGGAAGGGCCTTCAATAAGCACTTCTTCTGTTTTGCCTAAATATTGTTTTGTTCGGAATAAGCAGTGCTTTCTTTGCAGGTCTATGATCTCCTGCAACCTTCTTTTCTTTACCGTTTCCGGAACATCATCCTCTAATTTCTTGGCAGCCATGGTTCCCGGCCTTTCCGAATAGGAGAACATAAAACCAAAGTCGTATTTCACATAGTCTATTAAAGAAAGCGTGTCCTGGTGGTCTTTCTCAGTTTCTGTTGGGAAGCCTGAAATTATATCCTGACTTATACCACAATCAGGGATGATACTGCGAATATTGTCTATTAGGTCCATATATTCCTCCCTTGTATGAAGCCTGTTCATAGCTTTTAGGATGCGGTTGCTGCCACTTTGAACCGGTAGGTGAATGTGGTTGCAAATATTTTTGTATTTCGCCATTGTCCTTACCACCTCCAGCGTCATGTCTTGCGGATTAGACGTAGAAAATCGGATACGCATTTTTGGCTGCGACTCAGCTACCAACGCTAAAAGCCCTGAAAAATCTACGGCTGTAGCTTTTTGTATATCTGAAGCTTTGTCGAGGTCTTTTTTTAACCCGCCTCCATACCAAAGATAACTGTCCACATTCTGACCCAGCAGGGTTACTTCGCGGTATCCTTGTTCCCATAAATCATTTACTTCCTGTACAATAGATTGCGGATCCCTGCTTCGTTCTCTTCCTCTTGTGAAAGGAACTACGCAGAAGGTGCACATATTATCACATCCTCTGGTAATAGAGACCAATGCCGTAACCCCGTTAGAGTTTAATCGTACGGGTGCTATATCCCCATAGGTCTCTTCCTTGGAAAGAATTACATTGACGGCATTTCTTCCATCATCGATCTCGCGAATAAGATTGGGAAGATCTTTATAGGCATCCGGACCCACTACCATGTCTACAATTTTCTCTTCCTCCAGCAATTTACTTTTGAGTCGCTCTGCCATGCAGCCCAATACACCCACCTTCATATGTGGCTTGGTCTTTTTTACGGCATTGAATTTTTCGAGCCTCTTGCGAACATTAGATTCTGCTTTTTCCCTGATAGAGCAGGTATTGATAAGGACAAGGTCTGCTTCTTCTAATTGATCTGTGGTATTAAAACCTTCTGTAGCCAGTATGGAAGCAACGATCTCACTGTCAGAAAAATTCATCTGACATCCGTAGCTCTCTATGTATAACTTACGATTGTTTTGTTGCGCTGTATCTAAGATAAGCGCTGAGCCCTGAACACTTTCATCAATTACTTTCTCCATTGTATAGATTGCGATACCTACTGATATTAGGACCGCAAAGGTAGTACAATATCTTTTTTTATGACAATATGACAGTTAAATGTTTTCTTAAAATTGAACGCAACTTGCCTACTTTTTACGTATCTATTCTAATATCTAACCTTTTAATCTTATTGCTATGAAATCTCTAAAGATCCTATTCTCCTGTTTTATCGTTTTCGGATTCCTTTCCTGTACGGAAGAGGATCCCGGAAAATACGCAGACTATCTGGTAGCTCGCCCTTTGACGATCTCCTTGCAAGAATTCAAGAACGGAGTAGATATAGTAAGTCCTCAGCCCATCGCAGAATCGGGAAAAATATATGCTTATGAGGATTATATTTTTGTAAATGATAAGTTCCGGGGAGTGCATGTTATTGATAACAGCAACCCTGTTTCGCCAAGGAAAGTATCTTTTATAAAAATTGCAGGGAATGTTGATATTTCAATTAAGAACAATTTTCTCTATGCCGATAGTTTAACAGACCTTATAGTGCTAGATATTTCTGATATCAACAACATTCAAATTGTAAATCGCCTGGATAATGTATTGCGAGACAATGTGGTTTGGCCGATGGAAGCCGAAATTTTTGAATACGGGGATTGGAATAATGCAGATAATGTGCTCATAGGATGGGAGGTAACCACTGAACGCCGGTTGGTAGAAGAGGTGCAACAGCGTTTTGATGATATCTTAATGGCCAATGCAGCTGAAAATAGCGTTGGGCAAGGAGGATCTCTGGCCCGTTTTAAGATAGTGGACAATTATTTATACGCCGTAGATAATCACAGTATCAATATTTTTGAAATATCCGATCTGGCAAATCCTCAGGATATGGAAGATGTATATGCCGGTTTCGATATTGAGACTATTTTTAATAGAGGAGATCAATTATTCCTGGGCAGCAGAAGTGGGATGTATATATATGATATCACAGAACCATCTAATCCTAGCTTTATCTCAGAATTTCAACATGGAACAGCCTGCGATCCTGTAGTGGTAGCCGGTGACTATGCCTATGTTACTTTGCGAGGAGGTAATAATTGTGGCGCTACAGAAAGCGGTTTATTCCTCGTAGATATCTCAGATATTTCTAATCCTACCCTTTCAGCCACCTATCCTATGGAAGAACCATATGGTCTGGGGATTATGAACAATACCCTTTTTGTGTGCGATGGGAGTTTTGGCCTAAAAGTGTTTGATACAACCAATGTTCCAGATCTTGTAGCAATACAGAATTTTGAGAACATTACTACTTTTGATGTAATTCCTTTGCAGGATCATCTTCTAATGGTGGGTGATGGAACCCTCTATCAGTATTCTTATTCTGATATGAGTATAGAACTCATTAGTTCTATGTCCCTTAATTAATTACAAGCTGTAAAGGGCTAATTCATCTGCGGAATATAAGGTCTATTTTATGCCTCATTGTGGATAAAAGAAAGCAAATCAAAATTTTGCTATACTTTTGTGACTTCAAAAATCAATGAATGGCTAAGAATTTAGTAATTGTGGAATCACCCGCCAAGGCGAAGACTATTGAAAAATTTCTGGGAAAGGATTTTAAGGTAGAATCGAGTTTTGGGCATATTGCGGATCTTCCTTCCAAGGAATTGGGTGTGGACGTAGAAAATGATTTTTTACCTAAATATATCGTTGATAAAGATAAAAAGGCACTGGTTAAAAAATTAAAGGATCTGGCTAACAAAGCAGAGATGATTTGGTTAGCGAGTGATGAGGATCGGGAAGGAGAGGCAATTTCCTGGCATTTGGCAGAGACCTTAGGCCTGGATAAGAACAAGACCAAAAGAATTGTTTTTAACTCCATCACAAAATCTGCCATACAGAAAGCCATAGAAAACCCAAGGGAGATCAATTACGATTTGGTAAATGCCCAGCAAGCCAGGAGAGTTTTAGACAGATTGGTAGGGTATGAACTTTCTCCTGTTTTATGGAAAAAAATTAAGCCGGGTCTTTCTGCAGGGCGTGTGCAATCTGTGGCTGTCCGACTTATTGTTGAACGGGAACGATCTATAGAGGCCTTTACCCCGGAAGCATCTTTTAAGATTAGTGCAGAATTTAAAACAGAAAAGGGAGAGGTTTTTAGTGCGAAGCTTTCAAAGACCTTTTCAACCAAAAAGGAGGCAGAAACCTTTTTAAAGCAGAATCTTAAGGCGAATTTTTCAGTCGCTTCACTAGATAAAAAACCGGCCAAAAAATCCCCGGCAGCTCCTTTTACAACCTCAACATTGCAACAGGAAGCTTCCAGAAAACTTTATTTCTCAGTAGGCAGGACCATGCAGGTGGCACAACGATTATATGAAGCAGGGTTGATCACTTATATGAGGACAGACAGTGTAAATCTGTCTAAGGAAGCCATTAACGAAGCAAAGCAAGCCATTGTCACTAATTATGGCGAAAAGTATAGCAAGGTCCGGAATTATAAAGGGAAGAGCAAAGGAGCTCAGGAGGCTCATGAGGCCATTCGTCCAACAGATATGACCCTGCAATCCCCAAAGGTGGAACGAGACCAGTCAAAGTTGTATGAACTGATCTGGAAAAGAACACTTGCCTCACAAATGGCCGATGCCGAATTAGAACGTACAAACGTAAAAATAAAGACCAATACGCATAAGGAAGAATTTACAGCCAATGGCGAGGTAATTAAGTTTGATGGGTTCTTAAAGGTATATCTGGAAGGGAAAGACGAGGAAGATCTGGCGGAAGAGCAGGAAGGTTTGCTTCCAGCTTTGAAAGTTGCCGATACCTTATATAATACCTATATAACAGCAACAGAAAGATTTACCAGGCCTCCCTACAGATATACGGAGGCAACCTTGGTAAAGAAACTGGAGGAATTAGGTATTGGAAGACCTTCAACCTATGCACCTACGATCTCTACAATTCAGAACAGAGGCTATATTGAGAAAGGTACTGTAGATGGCACTGAAAGAGCGTATGCACAATTAGTGTTGGAAAATGATTCGATCAACGAAAAACAATTAACCGAAACAGTAGGTTCGGATAAAGGTAAAATGGTACCCACAGATATTGGCCTTATTGTAAACGACTTCCTGGTAGCTCATTTTGGAAAAATTTTGGATTATCATTTTACAGCTAAGGTTGAAAAAGATTTTGATGAAATTGCCTCCGGGGAAGAAGATTGGCAAAAGGTGATGAAGGATTTTTACAAGGACTTTCACCCCAATGTGGTAGATGTAGAGGAAAATGCGGATCGTGCCAGTGGTGAACGTATCCTGGGGACAGATCCAAAAACAAAGAGACAGGTCTCTGTGCGCTTAGGTCGCTTCGGACCTATGGTTCAAATAGGCACGGTAGAGGATGAGGAAAAGCCGTTATTTGCCAGTTTATTGCCAGACCAATCTATAGCAACCGTCACCTATGAAGATGCCATGGAACTTTTTAAACTACCCAGAAAATTAGGGGTATATGAGGGAGAAGAAGTGGAGGCCAATGTAGGTCGTTACGGCCCTTATGTTCGCTTTGGAAAGAAATTTGTTTCCCTGGAAAGTGGCGAAAGTGCCATGGATATAGACCTGGATAGGGCTATTGAGTTAATTAAGGCCAAACAAAAGGCCGATGCACCCATCACTACCTACGAAGAAAAAGATGTCACCAAAGGTACAGGGAGATTTGGACCTTTTATTAAATGGGATGGCATGTTTATCAACGTTAACAAGAAATACGATTTTGATAACCTTTCGGAAGATGATATAGCTGAATTGATTGAGGCTAAAAAGAAGAAGGAAGCAGAGCGTGTTGTAAAGGAATGGCCCGAAGAAGGCATTCGTATAGAAAAAGCACGTTGGGGCAGGCATAACATCATCAAAGGTAAATTAAAGGCAGAACTGGCTAAGGAAGTAGATGTCATCAATTTTAGTCTGGAAGATGCTCAGGGTCTCCTTGAAAAGAAAAAACCCAAGAAAAAAACCAAGAAAAAAAGTAAGTAACCTTTCTTTGCTGTTATCCTATGGCATTCGATTTTTTAGTACCCGTAGAAGACAAGGCCCTCGCTCACTGCGAGTTGTTGCCGCCACAGTCGATAGGTAAAAATGTTTTTAAACATACCAATCGAGATGGCCTCCCTGTTCTTGCCAATGCATCCTTTGCTATTATGGGGGTCAACGAATCCCGAAACGCATTTGAAAAGAAACCAGAAAAACTGGCCATAGTGGAGGTCCGCATTCAGCTCTACAAGTTAATGATGGGGAACTGGAATGTAAATATTGTGGACCTGGGCAATGTGGAGGAAGGCGAGACTGTGGAGGATACGTATTTTGTGGTAAAGGAAATTGTCGCTGAATTACTAGAGGAAAATGTTATACCTATTATAATAGGTGCCACCCAGGACATTACCTATCCTACTTACCGGGCTTTTGATAAAATAAAGACCATGATCAACCTGGTGTCTGTGGATAGCCGGTTCGATTTTGGCGCAGACGAAGAGCTTATTTCTTCCAGCTCCTATATGAGTAAGATCATTACAGATAAGCCCAACAATCTTTTTAATTTCTCTAATATAGGATACCAAAGCTATTTCAATGCCCAGGAAGAGATAGATCTTATGGAACGGCTATTTTTTGATGCCTATAGATTGGGATCCATCACTTCAGATATCTCTCTGGCAGAACCCGTATTGCGAAATGCCCATATAGTAAGTATGGATGCCCGGGCTATTAAGGCCAGTGAAATTGGCCTTTCTTCAAATTTTTCACCAAATGGCTTTGACGGAAGGGAGATCTGTGCTATCGCAAGATATGCGGGGATCAGTGAAAACGTAGCCGTTTTTGGAATCTATGAAAGCGAGAACACCATACAATCATATCAATTGGTAGCCCAGATCATCTGGTACTTCATGGAAGGCTACAACTTCAGGATCAAAGAAAGGCCCAGTGCCAGCAGTAAGGACTTCACAAAGTTCATAGTGCCAACAGACACTGAGGAATTGGTATTCTTTAAAAGTCAACTTACCCAAAGATGGTGGGTAGAAGTCCCACCTTTTGTTTCTTCACATACTAAATCAAATTCACCTGCGTTATTACCTTGCACTGAGCAGGACTATTTGGACGCGTGCGATCAGATTATTCCTGAGCGGTGGTTTAAGGCCTATAAGAAAGGTTTAAACTAAACGTGAATTTTTTTATAAGGAAGGCCAGTAGCGCACAATAATTTATTCAAAAAGTAGTTTTAGAGAATAATAAATGTGTTTACTGTTTAAAGTCTAAATCGAAATTTAACCTAAAGTATGAAGAAGCTATTGTTGTTATCTATAGCGTTTGTTTTTTTACTATCTAGTTGTGGTTCAAAAACAAAAGGAGAACTAGTGGGAGTCCAAGGTAAAAAATGGCATCCCGAAAAACCATATGGAATGGAGCTCATACCAAGGGGCGCATTTATCATGGGTAAAAGCGAGGAAGATATGGCGCAGGTTCTCAATGCCCCTACAAAAACAGTTACTGTTAGATCGTTCTATATGGACGATACAGAAATTACGAACAGTGAATATCGCCAGTTCGTTGAATGGGTTCGCGATTCTATCGTGAGAACCAATCTGGCTAAATTAGCTGATGAATTAGGATTGGGTCCGGAAGATGGAGGGATTGGTGATTTTGCATTTAAAAGCGCCGATACTACCAGAATGTCTGTCTATGAAAAATATATGCTCGATAATTATTCGGGTATGGGTGAGACAGGTTACGAAGGCTATAAGTTAAATACGGAGGAAGATCTTATTTGGGATACCTCAGATTATCCGGATGAGTATTATGCCGAGATAATGGATTCATTATATATTCCTGAAGAGGAGTCTTATAATGGACAACGTATTATAGACGTTACTAAATTAAAGTACAAGTATACCTGGATGGATATAGAGGCTGCGGCCAGAACCAGAGATACACGAAGAAAAGAATTTATTAAGACCGAAGAGTTAGAGATCTATCCGGATACAACCGTGTGGATCCGAGATTTCGAATATTCTTATAATGAACCAATGCACAATGATTACTTCTGGCACGATGCCTATAGTGATTACCCTGTAGTAGGTATTTCCTGGAAGCAAGCAAAAGCTTTCTGTCATTGGAGAACTAAATTTAAGAATGACGATCAAAAAACTCGTGGAAGACAATTTGTTAACCAGTTCCGTTTACCAACGGAAGCAGAGTGGGAATATGCCGCGAGAGGCGGTATTGAAGGAGGTACATATCCCTGGGGTGGTCCTTATGTAATTAGTGATACAGGTTGCTTTATGGCAAACTTTAAACCACAACGTGGCGATTACGCTGCAGATGCGGCACTATATACAGTAGAAGCCAAGTCCTATGAGCCTAATGACTTTAACCTGTACAACATGGCAGGAAACGTTTCGGAATGGACAAACAGTAGTTATTTCCCAGGTTCTTACGAGTATGCGTCTACCATGAACCCTAATGCAGATTCTGGAGAAAATGCCCGGAAAGTGATCCGAGGAGGATCCTGGAAAGATGTTGCTTACTTCTTACAGGTAAGTACAAGGGATTATGAATACAGAGATTCTGCCAGGAGTTATATCGGTTTTAGAACCGTACAAGATTACATGGGAGAAGAAGATTCAACACAATAATAGAATACCAATAAAGATCAAACAAAAACCAAATACTTATTATTAAACTTAATTAAATCTTATTATTATGGCACAGTCAAAATCAACAAAAAAATTATTTAACATGGCCTACGGGCTGGGTGCGTCAGTGGTTATCATTGGAGCATTATTTAAAATCCTTCACTGGGAATTTGGTCCACTAACAGGTGGATTACTACTCGCTGTAGGTCTTATTACAGAGGCCCTTATTTTCGCTATCAGTGCATTTGAGCCGGTAGATGATGAATTCGATTGGTCTTTAGTGTATCCGGAATTAGCTGGAGGAGAGTCTTCAGGTAAATCTAAATCTGAAGCTAAAGAAGCAGAAGGATTATTATCTAAAAAATTAGATCAATTATTGAAAGAAGCAAACATAGATGCTGAATTGATGACTAGTTTAGGAGATAGCATTCGCAATTTTGAAGGTGCTGCCAAAGGTATCGCCCCTTCAGTAGATGCAATGGAATCTACTAAGAAGTATTCTGATGAAATGTCTCAGGCAGCTGCCCAGATGGAGTCATTGAATAGTCTATACAAAGTTCAATTAGATAGTGCTAGCAGACAAGCCTCAATTAACGAGGAAGTTGTTCAAAATTCTAGTGCTCTTAAAGATCAAATGGAATCGTTGGCCTCTAACCTTTCATCCTTAAATGGTGTATATGGTGGTATGTTGTCTGCTATGAGCAAAAACTAATTAGTCGCGAATTATAAACCCAAATCAAGTTATTAATCAAAACTAATTAGAAAAACATGGCATCAGGAAAAGCAACACCACGTCAGAAGATGATCAACTTAATGTATTTGATCTTTATCGCAATGCTGGCGCTCAATATGAGTAAGGAAGTTTTGGCCGCTTTTGGTCTAATGAACGAAAAGTTCGAAGCTTCCAACGAAAAGACTGCCGAGAACAATTTAGCGTTTCTCACCGGTCTGGAAACAAAGGCATCTGAAAATGCTGAAAAATTTGGTCCTCTTTACAAAGACGCATTGAAGATCAAAGAATTGTCTACTGAGTACTTCAATTATATTGAAGAGATTAAAACCTCAATGACCAAAGAATTGGATGATCCAAAAGACTATGTGGTCATGGATAAAGCCGATTATCTGGATCAGAAATTTTTCCAGGGAGACAATCTTGCTCCTGAAGGAAAAGAATTCTTGAAAAGGATTGAGGATTATAAAACTCAGATCACCGCTCTATTGCCTGCAAACTTTACTGAAGTACGCAGTGCTGTAGCCGCCAGATTTCAAACTGGTGACGAAAACGGCAAAGTAGAACGTAGAGATGGAGTAAAAGTAGATTGGATCAATTATCATTATGAAGGATACCCATTAGTGGCTTCTTTAGCAAACTTAAGTAAGATGCAATCTGATATTAAGTCTACTGAAGAGGATGCCTTAAAAGCAATGCTACAGGGACAGTTAACCTCAGAAGTTTCTATGACCAATTATACCACCTTGTTGGAGCAGGAGAAATCAGCGTTCTATACAGGTGAGAAATTTGCAGGATCTATCGTTTTAGGTCGTAAAGATGCAACTACAAAGCCTAATGAAGTAAATCTTACTTTAGATGGCAGGCCTTTAAAAGAAGGTAAGGACTATGAGATCAATGAAGGACAGGTAAAGCTACTGGTTAGTGCCGGTGCTGCTGGAGATCATAAGATTGAAGGTAACCTTGTCTTTGTTCAGGATGGAGAACGTACGGAAGTACCAGTATCTTCAGTATTTGCTACGATTACAAAGCCAAATGCAGCGGTAATATCTGCTGATAAGATGAATGTGGTATACCGTGGGGTTGCTAACCCTATGACCATTTCTATCCCTGGTATTCCAGATAATAAAGTATCTGCGAGCGCATCAGGACTTAAAAGGCTGAGTGGAAGCAAATACATCATGAATCCTGGAAAAGGAAGAGAAGTGACTATCAATGCCTCTGGTGTATTGCCAGATGGGAAGCGTATTAGTACGCCTGCAACATTCAGGATCAAGGATATTCCAAGACCTGCAGGAACTGTACGAGGTGAATCTGGAAGTACCAAGATGCCTAGTCGTAACTTGGAAATTGCAACCATTGGAGCTATGTTGGAAGACTTTGACTTTGACCTGAATCTTGCTGTAAGCGGATTTAAATTTAAAGTTCCAGGTCAGCCATCAGTAGTTGTGAAAGGAAACAAATTAGATAGTAGAGCAAAGTCGGCCCTAAAAAGAGCTAAAAGAGGTGATGCTGTACAAATATTTGATGTTGAAGCCTATATTACAAATAACAAGACCTATAAGCTTAAGAGAGTATCTCCCATTGTTGTGGAGATTACAAACTAAGAATAGTTAGTAAAATTGAATTTTATGAATTGGAAGAATGTTTTAATTGTTGGAGCTGTTACTTTGTTACCAATGTCCATCATGGCTCAGGCTAATATCCTGAATGCCAAGAAACCGGATGAGATTGGGAAGAAGACTCAGAATCAGTTGGCCATGGACGATGATGTACCCTTAGATTACGGGTATGTGGATGATAGAGATATTCTCTGGTCCAAGACCATCTGGGAAGTTATCGATCTTGATGAACGGGTGAATTTTGCCCTCTACTATCCGACGGATACCGTTGATATAGGAGCTGATAGAAGATCGCTTTATGATGTGTTTCTTAAGAACATAAGAAACGGAAAACTAAAAGATGTCTATGTGGATTCCTATTTCACCGAAAGAAGGAAATTCGAAGACCTCAAAGCAACCCTCACCAGGGTAGATACTACAGATCTGGGATACGAACAGATAAATGCCGGGGAAGCGCTTTCTCCTGAATATGTAAACAGGAGAGAGATCACTGCGGCAGATATTGAAGAGTATCGTATAAAAGGTATTTGGTATTTTGACAAGCGCCAGGGAGAATTGAAGTATCGCCTCCTGGGGATTGCACCAGTTGCTCCGGATGTAAACTTTGTGGATGACGAATCCATGAATCCTGCCGATAATAAGGTAGCATTGTTCTGGGTATGGTTTCCAAGTGCAAGGAAGATCTTGCATGACGCCAAGGTGTTTAATCAGCGAAATTCTGCGCAACCAATAACATATGATATGTTGTTGAATGCAAGAAGGTTTAACGCAGTCATTTACAGGGAGGACAACGTTCACGGAGACCGTTCTATAGATGATTATGTAGCCGATAATGCTTTGTTCCAGCTACTGGAGTCTAATCGTATCAAAGAAGCGATCAGAGACAGGGAACAAGATATGTGGGCTTATTAAAACACTTAATTTTATTCCAATTCAATTATAATATGGAAACGCCGCTCTTAATGGAGCGGCGTTTTTTATTTTTGTACCATGATAGATTACCTTGTGGTAGGCCTCGGTTTGGCCGGTATTTCCTTTTGTGAGACCCTTGAACAACACGGGAGATCTTATAAGGTGATCAATGATGCTTCCCAACAAGCTTCCATTGTGGCAGGAGGGTTGTACAACCCGGTCATTCTTAAACGATTTACACTTGCCTGGAAGGCCCACGAACAATTAGCATTGCTGGGACCTTTTTATTCAATACTAGAAGAAAAACTGGGTGTTACGCTAGATCATAGACTTCGCGTCTTGCGAAGATTTGCGAGTATAGAAGAACAAAACGGATGGTTTGAAGCTTCAGATAAGACCGCATTGAGTTCATTGATGTCTACAACACTTATTGCTGATACAAATAATGCCATTGACGCCCCATTTGGATATGGGGAAGTCCTGGGAACCGGACGTATTGATACCCGCTTGTTACAAACTACCTATGAAAAGTATCTGGCAGCAAAAAATCTTCTGGTAAGCGATTCTTTTCAATATGATCTGTTGGAAATAAAAGAAAATGAAGTTGTGTATAAGGACCTTCGGGCAAGACATCTGGTATTTGCAACAGGCTATGGACTACAACAGAATCCTTATTTTAATTACCTTCCTTTAAACGGTACCAAAGGTGAATTGCTTACCATTAAAGCCCCGGAGCTGAAAGTAATCGATGTTATTAAATCTTCAGTGTTTATCATTCCCCTCGGAAAAGACACCTACCGTATTGGGGCCACCTATAAATGGCAGGATAAGACCAACGAGCCCACAGAAGAGGCGAGGGAAGAATTGGAGACAAAGTTAAAGACCTTTCTTAGATGTGAATATGAGGTGATACGCCATGTGGCAGGAATGCGACCTACAGTGGCAGACAGAAGGCCCTTGGTGGGGCAGCATCCTGTTTATGATCCTCTTTTTGTACTGAATGGATTTGGTTCCAGGGGGGTCATGATAGGTCCCTATGCATCTAAGGCCTTGTATAATTTTATTGAAAATAACGAGGCATTGAACCCCGAAATGGATATTTCCAGATTTAGAAGGAGATATGGTAAAGATTAGCGCTTTGCTGCATTAGGATCATAACTGATAAAGATATTGATCCAAATATTTCTGGATAAACGTATAATAACAGGTAAAAATACCACCATAGTAATAACAATACTTATAAAAGTGGTACGTATACTGGTATTTAATAGTAAAAAAGAAATTACAAAAGCGGCCATCGCAAAGGCAATCCCTACTGCATAGCTAACATACATGGCCCCGTAAAAGAAAGACGGTTCTATCTTGTACTTGGTATTACAATGGGAACAGCGCTCCTGCATCTCAAAAAGCGAACCCATTCTGTAGGGATTCGGATAGGCATACATGCTCTCTAAATGGCATTTAGGACAACTTCCTGTTAAAATGCTGTAGAGTTTGTTTCCTTTTTTTAACATTTGCAAAAATTTTGTTCAAAGATACTTTTTTGACTCACCCTTCAATGTAACCACAGTCACAATAATGCTGAATGTTCACAATCTTTCCGTTTCTTTCTCTGGCGAATATTTATTTGAGGAGATCGCCTTTCGCCTTAATCCTGGTGATAGGGTAGGACTTATTGGTAAAAATGGTGCTGGGAAATCTACGCTGTTGAAATTGCTGTCGAGGGAGACAGCGCCAGATTCGGGCACTATTGCTTCTGATAAGGAGATCAGTATTGGATTCCTCAGACAGGATATTGATTTTGAGGAGGGACATACGGTCTTGGAAGAGGCGTATAAGGCTTTTGAAGAATTACAGGTCATGGAGGGCAAACTTGCCCATATCAATGAACAGCTCGCAGAAAGAACGGATTACGAGAGCGATGGTTATCACCAATTGATGGTAGACCTTAATGATTATACTCATCAATACGAGATCCATGGAGGTTATAACTATCAGGGTGATACAGAAAAGATCTTATTGGGCTTAGGATTTAAGCGGGAAGATTTTGATAAAAAGACCGATACTTTTTCGGGGGGCTGGCGTATGCGTATAGAATTGGCCAAATTATTACTTCAGAAGAATGATGTGCTGCTCCTGGATGAACCCACAAACCACCTCGATATTGAATCTATTTTATGGTTGGAACAATTCTTAACGGGTTTTACAGGGGCTATAGTGATCGTCTCTCATGATAAAATGTTCCTGGATAATGTAACCAACAGAACCATTGAGATCTCTCTCGGGAGGATATATGACTACAATAAACCTTATTCACAGTTTCTGATACTCAGACAAGAGATCAAAGAGCAACAAATGAATGCCCTTAAGAATCAGGAACGAGAGATACAGCAGGCCGAAAGACTTATTGAAAAGTTTAGAGCAAAAGCCTCCAAAGCATCCATGGCTCAATCGCTGATAAAGAAGTTAGACAGGATGGATCGCATTGAAGTAGATCAATCCGATCACAGTGTCCTAAAAGTTAAATTTCCTGTTTCTGTGGTGCCTGGAAAAGTAGTTGCCGAAGTGGATAAATTATCTAAAAACTACGGTCCAAAGGAAGTATTGAAAGATATAGACCTTTTGCTGGAACGAGATAGTAAGACCGCCTTTGTAGGCCAGAATGGACAAGGAAAAACTACCCTTGCAAAGATATTGGTAGGGGAAATTCCTTATGATGGTCATTTAAAATTAGGCCATAATGTTCAGATCGGATATTTTGCCCAGAATCAGGCAGAATACCTGGATGGAAATAAAACGGTTCTGGATACCATGATCGATGCGGCCAACGAAAAGAATAGAAGTAAGGTAAGGGACATCTTAGGTTCATTTCTCTTTAGCGGGGAAGACGTAGAAAAGTATGTAAAGGTATTGTCTGGAGGCGAACGCAACAGGTTGGCCTTGGCTAAAATGTTGTTGCAGCCCTTTAATGTTTTGGTAATGGATGAACCTACCAATCATTTGGATATCGCTTCCAAGAATGTGTTAAAGCAGGCCCTCATCAACTTTGAAGGAACTTTAATTGTGGTTTCGCATGACAGGGATTTTCTTCAGGGCCTTACCAACAAGGTGTATGAGTTTAAAGACAAGAAGATCAAAGAGTATTTAGGTGATATCAACTATTTCCTGGATGAGCGCAAGGCTGAAGATTTCCGGGCCATTGAGAAAAAATCGGTCAAAGCAGCACAAAAAAAGCAATCTGCTCAGGCTGAAAAGCCCTACCATGATCAAAAAAAATTAAAAGGCCTGAAAAATAAGTTAAGCAATTTGGAAAGTGAGATAGGGGTCCTGGAAAAAGAGATTTCAGACATTGATCATGAATTGCTGATGAACTACGATCAAACTATAGCAATTCCTAATTTCTTCGATGGGTATCAAAAAAAGAAAAAACGATTAGAATCTTTAATGAAACAATGGGAGGATCTTACCTTAAAACTAGAGAGTTAGCTAATAGACAACCTTTTTGTAGTCCGCCTTTTTTGTTCACCACAAATAATCATAGTTTCACAACAAATATCGACCGTTCGTCGGAAAAAATGACATCCAACCCCTACATTACGGTATATTTGTAGGGTAATTCCTAACTATACTATAAGATTTAGATGTACAATTCTCTGACACTCAAATTTTAACACTATGAAAAATTCGCTGATCCTTTTGGTTGTTTTGCTCAGCTCCTCGTTTTTTGTTTCTGCCAGGGTAACAAAGGCCGAAACGAAGGCGCTCATGGAATTTTATGAGAGCACTAACGGTGCAGAGTGGGTTAGAGGTTGGGATTTAGATACCCCCGTTACACAATGGTATGGGGTGAAGGTTGAGAATAACCATGTAGTAGAGATCAATCTTTTTAGAAATAATTTAAAAGGTGTTCTGCCTGCCAGTTTTGGAAAGTTGATTCATCTTAGAGTGCTTAATCTTGCCTTTAATGGTTTAACAGGAGAACTTCCGGAGTCTATTGCTAATTTGGAAAGCCTGGAAGTATTAAAGATTGAGATGAACAGATTTAAGGGTGCTTTACCGGCGTCCTTTGGCGAACTTACAAACCTAAAAGAACTCACTGCCTTTAATAATTTCTTTTCCGGGAGTATTCCCGAAAGTATGGGACAGTTGACAAAATTGAAAATATTAAATCTCTCCAGTAATAATTTAAAAGGGGCCATTCCGGAGGCTTTGGGAAAACTAAGCGAACTCGAAAGTCTTGGTCTTTTTGAAAATACCCTGGAAGGCGCAATCCCTCGGGAGTTTGGAAAATTAGTTCAATTAAAGGAACTCATCTTGGCCAATAACCAGTTAGATGGTGAGATCCCGGCAGAATTCAGCCAGTTGGCCAGTCTGGAGATCCTTCAGATCCAAAATAATAAGTTTAATTCTCTAAAGAACTTAGAGACAATGAATACAAGGCAGTTCCTGGTATTCGACTATGACAAAGGAGATCTTAAACTAAACTTTAAGGAACTCGACTTTAAGAAATCACGTGTTGTTGAAACAATGTTTGACGACGATGATCCAGATCATAATAAATAAGTTTTAAGTTGGTTAGCTATTAAAAAAGGGATGTGAAAACATCTCTTTTTTTTGTTTTATGGAAAGCACAAAAAGTTGAACGAAAATTAAGATTAATTTAACTTTGGTTGCATATGCAACTATATAATATTTTCCTAGTTTTGCCCGATGCAAGAATTGGAATTAGGCATAGATCTGGAAAACTCCCTCGGGCCATGGATAGGAAAGACTTCGAAAATAGTAGATTACTATTTGCATGAAGCATTTCTGCAACATGGGTTAGATGTTAGTAAAGAACAAATGATCGTTCTTAAAAAGCTACATCATGAGGATGGACTTAATCAAAACGAATTGGCCCATTTAACATGGCGAGATAAATCATCATTGGCCAGATTATTGGCAAAGATGGAACGCAAAGGCTATATAATCAGAAGACAACACGATTTAGACAAAAGGGTAAACCTTGTTTATTTAACCGAAAGCGGCAGGGAAGTATTCAGGAATACACGTCCTATCATTCAAAATGCAATAGATATCATGGAAAAGGATATCAATAAATCAGAGATTGAACGTATGATCGAAATTCTAAAACAGATACAAGAGAATTTTACATCAGAAATAGCATCACAATAAGAACCCATACAATGAGAAAAATAATTTTATCAATCGTAGCAATCCTAATAATTGTATTGGGGATCTTTTTAGCGATTCAGATAGTTGATAGTAAAACCAAGACAAAACCAAGGGTAGAAAAAGTGGTTAAGACCGTTTTCACACAAACAGTCACCAATGGAACAGTAGCTATCATTGTACCGGCAAATGGCAATCTTACCGCCAAACGCAGGGTAGAGCTTTTTGCTGAGGTTCAGGGAGTATTTAAAAAAGGAAATAAGCTCTTTAAAGAAGGACAGCCATACAGCGCCGGAGAAACTATTATCCGTATAGATGCCTCAGAATACTATGCAAGTGTACAGTCTGCAAAAAGTAATTTATACAATTTAATCACCTCAATTATGCCAGATCTTCGGCTAGATTATCCCGAGGTGTATCCCAAATGGCAGGCATACCTCTCCAATTTTGATATGGATAAAACAACTCCTCCCCTTCCGGTAATGACCTCGGAAAATGAGAAGTATTTTATATCAGGGCGCGGTATTCAAACCAACTATTACAACGTTAAAAATCTTGAACAGCGCTTAAGTAAGTATACCATTAGAGCACCCTTTAGTGGAATTCTTACAGAGGCATTGGTGACAGAAGGTTCTCTGGTAAGATCTGGTCAAAAACTCGGAGAATTTATTAATACAGATGTTTATGAATTAGAAGTAGCTGTTAGCAAAACCTACAGCGATCTATTAAAATTAGGGGAAGTGGTGAATTTGGTGACGCTAGATCGTACCAAAACATATAAGGGAAAGGTTACACGGATAAATGGAAGTGTAGATCAGGCAACTCAAACTATAAAGGCATTTATTGAAGTGAGTGATAGCGATCTAAAAGAAGGAATGTATTTAGAGGCAAATTTAAATGCCAAACAAGAGACCAATGCAATTGAAATAGACAGGAACTTACTGTTGGAGAATAATAAAATATTTGTAGTACGCGATACTATCTTAGACCTCATTGATGTAAAACCCGTCTATTTTTCAGATAAGAAAGTTGTATTAAAAGAAGTGCCAGATGGCGTTACAATAATAACCAAACCTGTAGTTGGTGCCTACGCCGGTATGTTGGTAAAGAAATATCAGGGAGAGACCGCTCAAAATATTGAACAATGAGAAATGTAATCGCTTATTTCATAAAGTATCATGTGGCGGTCGATGTGGTGATCATTGCCTTTTTCATATTCGGAATTGTAGGGGCATTGTCTTTAAAATCTTCCTTTTTTCCCCTGACAGATTCAAAGAATATTTCAATAAACATAACCTATCCCGGGGCTTCACCCCAGGAGATAGAAGAAGGGATCGTATTAAAGATCGAAGATAATTTAAAAGGGCTGGAAGGTGTAGATAGAGTAACCTCTACTTCCAGGGAGAATAGTGGTAGTATCAATGTAGAAATTGAAAAAGGTAGGGACATAGACTTTATGCTCTTACAGGTTAAAAATGCCGTTGACCGGGTGCCAACATTCCCAACGGGTATGGAACCCTTAATAGTCTCAAAATTAGAAGTAGTAAGGCAGACCATCAGCTTTGCAATAAGTGGGGATAACATTCCTTTAGCAACTTTAAAACAGATTGGGCGCCAAATTGAAAATGATATTAGGTCTATTGATGGGATATCCCAGATAAATGTTTCCGGGTATCCGCAGGAAGAGATAGAAATTGCTGTAAATGAAAACAGCCTTCTGGCGTATGGAATGTCATTTACTGAAGTGGCACAAGCCGTGTCTAATGCCAATATTCTGGTAACAGGGGGGAATATAAAAACAGATGCAGAGGAGTATCTGATCAGGGCTAATAACAGGTCCTATTATGGAGATGAACTTTCTAATGTAATCATACGGGCCGATGCCTCTGGTCAAACAATCAGGCTAAAAGATGTGGCAATTGTCAGGGACCGTTTTTCGGAAACGCCCAACGCATCTTATTTTAATGGCAATCTCTCCGTAAATACAACCATAACCAGTACTAATACGGAAGACCTGATTTCTTCTGCTGAAAAAGTTAGAAACTATATTGAGGAGTTTAATCAGAAACACAATAACGTTAAATTAAATGTGGTTAGTGACTTGTCAGTAACACTAACGGAACGAACTAAATTACTGACCGAGAATGCCATCATGGGGATGACCCTCGTCCTTATTTTCCTGTCAATTTTTCTCAACACACGTTTGGCATTTTGGGTGGCTTTCGGATTGCCAATATCCTTTTTAGGGATGTTTATTTTCGCAGGGTATTTTGATGTAACTATCAATGTTTTATCACTCTTCGGTATGATCATCGTGATCGGTATTTTGGTAGATGATGGAATTGTGATAGCTGAGAATATTTACCAGCATTATGAAAAAGGAAAAACACCCATTCAGGCCGCTATAGACGGAACTATGGAAGTGCTTCCTCCTATTGTATCTGCCATAATAACAACGGTTCTGGCCTTTTCCATATTCCTGTTTCTGGACGGTAGAATTGGAGAATTCTTTGGAGAGGTATCGGTCATCGTAATACTCACGTTAGTTGTTTCACTAATTGAAGCATTGATTATTTTACCTGCGCATTTGGCGCACTCTAAGGCCTTACAACCGGTGAATGAGAAGCCCAAGAAAGGAATAGCCAAGGTCTTTTCAAAATTAAGGGGTATCAACAAAGCAGGAGATCGATTTATGGCATGGCTGCGGGATAAGATGTACAGTCCAACCTTGCATTTTGCACTTAAGTACAAATTGCTCACCTTTTCTTTCTTCGTTTTTGCGCTCTTATTAACCTTTGGCTCTGTTGGAGGTGGAATTATCCGAACTGCTTTTTTCCCGCAAATCGCTAGCGACAGGGTGCAGGTAACCCTTCAGATGCCGAATGGGACTAACGAACAGGTGACAGATTCTATTATTAGTGTAATTGAAGAAAAGGCTGAGATCGTAAATCAGGAATTGACGGAGCAATACCTAAAGGGGACGGGTAAGATACTTTACGAAAACGTAATTAAAAATGTTGGTCCCGGTTCATCATCAGCAACACTTACCATTAATTTGTTGCCGGGAGAAGAACGGCCGGATGCGATACGTTCTGATATGGTTACCACACGTCTTCGCGAATTGGTAGGTCCCGTAATAGGGGTTGAAAGCCTTATATACGGATCGGGAGGAAATTTTGGAGGAGATCCTGTTTCCGTATCATTACTGGGGTACAATATAGACGAGCTTAAAGGAGCAAAAATAGAACTAAAAAATGCACTATTAAATAATACGGAATTAAAGGATGTTACAGATAATGATCCTGCCGGTATCAAAGAGATACGCTTAGAATTAAAGGAAAATGCCTATTTACTTGGATTAGATCTGAGGACCGTAATGAATCAGGTAAGAGCCGGATTTTTCGGGACACAGGCACAGCGTTTTCAGAGGGGACAAGATGAAATTCGTGTTTGGGTACGTTACGACAGAGATAACAGATCTTCCATAACAGATCTGGATGAAATGCGTATTGTGGCACCCAATGGAAGCAGGGTGCCTTTAAAAGAGATCGCCAATTATACTATTGAAAGAGGAGAGGTTGCAATCAATCATTTGGACGGGCGACGCGAAATTCAAATTTCTGCCGATCTAAAAGATGCGCAAACTACAAGTGCTACAGATATTATGACCGAGATACGAACAGAGATCATGCCGGAGATCCAATCCAGATATCCTACCGTATCAGCCTCCTATGAAGGGCAAAACAGGGAAGCAGGGAAACTCTTGGGATCCCTGCAATTTGTAGGTCTAACCGTGCTATTACTGATTTATGTCACCATTGCTTTTACCTTCAGGAGTTTTAGTCAGCCTCTGATGTTACTGCTCCTTATTCCCTTTAGTTTAACCGCAGTAGCTTGGGGTCACTGGATTCATAATTTCCCTATGAATATACTATCTATGCTGGGGATCATTGCACTTATTGGGATCATGGTTAATGACGGTCTGGTCCTAATCGGTAAGTTCAATAGTAATCTGCGAAATGGGTTGAGCTTTGATGATGCTATATATGAAGCGGGAAGATCGAGGTTCAGGGCTATTTTCCTAACATCTTTGACCACCGCCGCGGGACTGGCGCCCTTAATATTTGAACAAAGCAGACAGGCTCAGTTTTTAATCCCAATGGCCATTTCTATTGCCTATGGTATTGGTTTTGCCACTGTTCTTACCCTGATCATGTTACCTATTTTCTTGTCCTTTAGCAATAAGGTGAAAGTGGGTACAAAATGGTTGGCGACAGGCAATAAAATAACAAAAGAAGAAGTGGAACGAGCTATAAAGGAACAGAAAGAAGAGGTCTATTTACAAGGCCAGATTGTCACTAAACACCTTTATGAGCCAACCAATGGTTCTCCTGTTGCTGACCCAAAAAAAGATTTAAAAAAAGAATTGAAGGATACTAAATAATGAGAAAGTACCAAGCAATTTTCATGCTATTAGTATTTATAGCAATAAGTACTAGAGCACAGGAAAAATTATTGTTAAAAGACGATGCTGTATCCACGGCCCTGTACAACAATTTTGGCATTAAAGTCGCCAAGAATCAGGTTGAGATCGCGGAGAACAACCAAAGCATTCTGAATACTGGATTTTTACCCACTTTAACCGGAAGTGCAGCAGCTACCTATAACAGAGACGATGCCACCATTGAATTTCCTGGGCAAGTCCTGGAGAATGGGGACCCAAGACCCGACGTGGAGCTCAACAAGGCCGAGGCACAACGATATAACTCCAGTCTTTCTCTTGATTATACCATATTCGATGGGATGGGGCGCTTTTACAACTATAAAAGTTTAAAAGAACAATATCAACTTTCAGAATTACAGGCCCGTGAAACCATTGAAAATACGGTGCTTCAATTGCTGAGTATTTATTTTGAAGTAGCCAGACTTTCAGAGAACGTCAATGTATTTAAGCAGGCACTGGAGATTTCAAAAGACCGGATAACCCGTGCAGAATACGCCTTTGAATATGGTCAAAATACCAAACTTGATATTTTGAATGCTCAGGTAGACGTGACAAATGACAGCATAAATCTCCTTAACGCCCAGCAACAATTGTCTAATACCAAACGCGATTTAAATGTTGTTTTAAATCAAAACCTGAACGAAACTTTTAAGGTAGATACAATGGTTGTTTTTATCCCCAGATTACAACTAGACGACCATATTTCGCAGGCAAAAGAAAACAACGTTGCATTATTGCAAACTAAAAAGAGCCTTCTTATCAATGAGTACGATATTAAGATTAGCAGGTCGGGCTATTTACCCACAATAGGTCTTAATGGCACCTATGGATGGAACTTAAATCAAAGTGCCGCATCTGCCTTTTTTCCTGGAACCAATAACGAAACGTATAACCTGAGTCTTGGTGCGCGATTAACATGGAATTTGTTCGATGGCGGTGGTACTACGGTACGTATTAAAAATGCGAAGATCGCTTATGAGAACCAGGAATTGTTGAAAAAGCAAATAGAATTAGAGGTGGAACGCGATATCTTAAATGCCCTGGATATTTATGAAAACCGTTTAAATATTTATGCCATTCAGGAACAAAATGTGATCACCAACGAGAATAATTTTGAACGGTCCAGAGAACAATTTCAATTAGGAAGGATCACCTCCATAGAATTTCGTCAGGCACAGATCAACCTTCTCAATGCACAAACCAACAAGAACCTGGCAAAATACGATGCTAAACTGGCAGAACTTCAATTACTGCAACTCACCGGACAGTTGTTAAACGTTGAATTATAAGCTGTTCCATGTTCGAACATTTTTTTCAATGTCCGTATTGCTGGGAAGAGATTTCAATGCTCTTAGATACATCCATTGCCCAACAAACCTACGTGGAAGACTGTGAGGTATGCTGTAACCCTATAGAAGTTTCGGCCCAATTCCATGATCAGGAACTTCAGGGATTTCAGGCCATAAGCCTGGAACAGTAGATTTAACTCAATACTTTTGTGATTAAACTCTCCATGGGAAGCTAATCCCGGATAATTTAGTAATTTGTTCTTGCATACATCACTAAGCAGGAATGGATTCAAAACAAAAGAAGGCAACCGCCTATTGGAAAGAAAACGTACGCTATTTAATAATCTTATTAAGTATATGGTTTCTGGTATCCTTTGGTGCCGGAATTCTTTTTAAAGATGCCTTAAATACCATTAAAATTGGCGGCTTTGGGCTCGGCTTCTGGTTTGCCCAGCAAGGCGCAATCTATGTCTTTGTGATCCTTATTTTTATCTATGTTCGACTAATGAATAAACTCGATAAAAAATATGGGTATGATGATTAGTCAATACAAAAAACCAACCGCCTAAACTATGGATGTACAAAGCTGGACGCTACTTCTGGTTATCATTTCTTTTTCCATCTATATAGGGATTGCTATATGGTCCAGAGCAAGCTCAACAAGCGATTTTTACATTGCAGGAGGGCATGTACCTGCATTGGCCAACGGATTGGCAACAGCAGCCGATTGGATGTCTGCGGCTTCCTTTTTAGGCATGGCGGGCCTGCTCTCCTTTACAGGCTATGATGGTTCTGTATATCTTATGGGTTGGACAGGAGGCTACGTGCTTCTGGCTCTCCTTTTAGCCCCATATTTACGAAAATTTGGGAAGTTTACTGTGCCCGACTTTATTGGGGATCGATATTATTCCAATATAACAAGGACAGTAGCAGTGGTCTGCGCCCTGTTGGTATCCTTTACCTATGTAGCAGGACAAATGCGAGGGGTGGGCCTGGTCTTCTCTCGTTTTTTGGAAGTGCCAATTAACACCGGGGTTATGATCGGGATGATCATTGTTCTCTTTTACGCCGTTTTAGGTGGCATGAAAGGTATTACCTATACCCAGGTGGCCCAATATTGCGTCTTGATCTTTGCCTTTATGGTCCCGGCAATTTTTATATCTATTCAAATGACAGGCAATCCTATTCCACAAATAGGTATGGGAGCAGAAGTGCTGGGTGAGAATATCTCCTTATTAGATAAGTTAGATGGACTTTCCACTGACCTTGGATTTACAGCATATACGGATGGCTCTAAGGCCATGATAGATGTCTTTTGTATCACCGCCGCTCTAATGGTAGGAACAGCCGGCTTACCGCATGTAATTGTTCGTTTCTTTACAGTACCCAATGTTCGGGATGCAAGGAAATCTGCCGGTTATGCCTTACTCTTTATTGCCATTTTATACACCACAGCACCAGCAGTTGCTGTTTTTGCAAGAACAAACCTGCTCGAGACCGTGAGTGATCAACCCTATGAAGATATGCCGCCCTGGTTTCAAAAATGGGAAACAACCGGACTAATAGTTTTCAATGACAAGAATAATGATGGTCTTATTCAGTATGTAGGTGATGCTGATAAAAATGAGTTAACCGTTGATCCGGATATTACCGTACTGGCCAATCCGGAGATCGCAGATCTTCCTAATTGGGTAATAGCACTGGTAGCCGCAGGTGGATTGGCAGCAGCCTTGTCAACAGCGGCTGGACTTTTATTGGTGATCTCCACTGCTATATCGCACGATCTGATCAAAAAGCAATGGCAACCAGACATTTCTGATAAAGCTGAACTTGTTTATGCCAGACTATCTGCAGTGGTGGCTGTTTGTATTGCAGGGTATTTTGGAATTAATCCCCCCGACTTTGTAGCAGCTACTGTGGCATTGGCCTTTGGGTTGGCTGCTGCTTCCTTTTTTCCTGCCATCATTCTGGGAATTTTCTATAAGAAGATGAACAAGGAAGGCGCTACCGCAGGCATGGTGGTGGGTATTCTGGCAATGCTCTTTTATATGTTAAAATTTAAGTTCGATACGTTTGGAGGTGGAGGTCCGGAAGATTGGTGGTTTGGAATTTCTCCAGAAGGTTTTGGAACCATAGCAATGTTGCTTAATTTTATAGTATCCCTTGTTATTTCAGCATTTACAAAAGACCCACCGGAAGAAGTACAACAAATTGTAGAAACCATAAGGTTGCCTAAGGGTGCCGGCAGGGCCAGATCACATTAAATAAAGTACGATGAGTAATTACCATATCAAAAATTTGGAGGAATATTTTCAGATCTACCGGAAGTCGGTACGAGAACCTGAAAATTTCTGGGAAGAGATAGCCGAAGAACATTTCGTCTGGAGAAAACGATGGACCAATGTGATGCGATGGGATTTTTCCAAACCGGAAGTAACATGGTTTGAAAATGCGAAATTAAATATTACAGAGAATTGCATTGATAGGCATCTCCATATTAGAGGTGATAAAACAGCTATCCTTTTTGAGCCAAATGATCCCAAAGAAAAAGCGCAGCATATAAGCTATAATGAGCTTTATGAAAGGGTCTGTAAAATGGCTAATGTACTCAAAGAGCAGGGAGTAAAAAAAGGGGATAGGGTATGTATCTACTTACCAATGATCCCGGAACTTGCAATTTCGGTGCTTGCTTGTGCCCGGATTGGCGCGATACATTCTGTGGTGTTTGCAGGATTTTCATCACTTGCCCTTGCCACCAGAATTAATGATTGCGATTGTAAAATGGTAATTACCTCTGATGGTTCCTACAGAGGCGCCAAGAAAATTGATTTAAAAGGAATTGTAGATCAGGGCCTGGAGACTTGCCCAGGAATAAAATCTGTTTTAGTTGTAAAGAGAACGGGCGCTTCTATAAAAATGAAAGAAGGGCGGGACCAATGGTTACAACCCTTATTAGATAAGGCCAGTTCTGAAAATAAGGCCGAAGTAATGGATGCAGAAGACCCATTATTTATACTGTATACCTCCGGATCTACAGGTAAGCCAAAGGGCATGGTACACAGTATTGCGGGTTATATGGTATTTACGGCATATACCTTTAAGAATATTTTCAATTATCAGGAAGAAGACGTGTATTGGTGCACTGCAGATATTGGCTGGATCACCGGGCATTCATACATTGTTTACGGCCCACTTGCCAATGGTGCTACCACCGTGATGTTCGAAGGCGTACCAACATACCCGGATCATGGTCGCTTTTGGGAAGTAATAGAAAAACACAAAGTAACCCAGTTCTATACCGCCCCTACGGCCATAAGAGCTCTGGCTAAGGAAAATCTCGATGTTGTAGAAAAGTACGATCTTACTTCACTAAAGGTTTTAGGAACCGTGGGTGAACCCATTAATGAAGAGGCCTGGCATTGGTATAATAATAATATTGGGAAGAATATGAGCCCCATAGTAGATACCTGGTGGCAAACCGAAACCGGAGGGATCATGATCTCCCCTATACCCTATGTGACACCAACAACACCCACCTTTGCCACCCTGCCATTTATTGGTATTCAGCCCGCGTTAATGGATGAAAACGGAGAAGAGTTAATGGGGAGGCAGGTAGAAGGCAGGTTGTGTATTAAATACCCCTGGCCTTCAATGGCCCGCACCATTTGGGGCGACCATAAACGATATTATGACACGTACTTCTCTGCTTTTAAAAACATGTATTTTACGGGAGACGGGGCAAAGAGAGATGCCGTAGGCTATTACAGAATAACAGGTAGAGTAGATGATGTAATCATTGTTTCTGGTCATAATCTGGGAACAGCCCCCATAGAAGATGCCATCAACGAACATCCTGCTGTAGCGGAATCGGCTGTTGTTGGTTTCCCTCATGACATCAAAGGGAATGCTTTATATGGGTTTGTAATCTTGAAAGAAATAGGAGAGTCTAGAAAACCTGAAAACCTTCGAATTGAGATTAATCAGCAAATAACAGAACATATCGGTCCAATTGCTAAACTCGAAAAGATTCAGTTTGTAGAGGGACTCCCAAAAACACGCAGTGGGAAAATTATGCGGCGTATACTTCGAAAAATTGCCTCCAAAGAAACCGATAACCTTGGGGATATCAGCACCTTACTGAATCCAGAGGTGGTGGAGACCATTATAAAAAATGCACTATAAATCAAAGGATAGCATACAATAAAAAGCCGCCAAAAATAAAGGAAAGTGGTGCAATTGCTCTTATTCGCGAAGGGGTAAGGATATCAGCACTTTTTAAGGCATATGCATGATGGTATTTTCTGGGAACTAACATTAGAACAATAGAAGTTGCAATCATAAACCAGCCCAGTAAAGAAAAGAATTGAGGGAATTTTGACACGGAGGCACAGAGGATCAATCCTGTTGCCGGGATCATTCGCAGTAACAGTTCTCCGTAATTTATCAAAGGAGTGCTGCCTGCCTTTCTAAGAATTTCTCTCGCCTTTTGAGGCTTAAACAGCATTAAAAATCCAACCCCTATCAGGAATAAACCAAAACATATAACAACATATTTCGCAAGGAAGTCGATCATCATGTTTTACCTGAAATCATACATCTAACTAATTAAAACGCTCATCACCACTTCAAATGCGATAATGGAATTAATCGTGCTTTAAGGTCAGGATGTTTCATTTCTTTATCAATTGGGAACATGGGTCGTTTGATGCGTTTGTATGGGAGGCGTTCTAAATCCTGATCAACGCCACCTGGGGTGAGGGCCATGATCCAGTCTGCTCGCAGGTCATAGAGCTCGGGGACCAAATACCCGATCTTTACTACCAAAATATCTGCCATTTCCGGGTTCAAACCTAAGTCGGTAAAATCACTTATATGATGGTAGGGTTTCCTTTTTTTGGTGACGATAACTGAGACACTACCTATGTTCACAACGACTTCGGTTTCAGCATCCTTATCTCCATGTTTGATGGCAGTTATGGTGCCTGAAAGTTCTAATGCTGGGGAGAATCGATTATCCACGGCCGCTCCTGCATAGCCGGTTACGGTTCCTCCAACTCCTGTTTTAACAGCATCTTCTACAAACTCAGGCCCAGGAATAGAGGCGTAAATAAGTGAGGGGCCTTTATCGGTTTTAAATTCGGGTCTCGCAAGGATTTCACGCAACGTCCAGGTAACATCGCCTGCACCGCCTGCCGTTGGATTGTCGCCCATATCACTTATGATATATGGATGTACCTCGCTAACTATGGCTTTATCAAGGCTTTCTTTTAGGGTTGCAGTAGGAGCCACAAATTCGAATTCGTTCCGTACCTCCCAAAAACTGTTGGCCAGTTTTTCAGCTGCTGCCACCACCTCTTTGTTATTATCACCGGTAACCATCACTATAGCATGATTTCTGGGCTCATCGGCCCAGGCATAACCTATCCATATGGCAGCATCTACAATGCCATCCTGTTTTGTAAGGGGGTCTATCTGCGCATAGAGGCTTTTCCCTGGTTCTATTCGGGTACTGGTCTTTTCTCCGGGTAATAATATAGGAATAGGTATCCAGGCTTTATAGGCAGGTTTCCCCTTGCCACTTTCAAGTCGTGATAGTAGGTTTTTCACTGCTCTTTTCTTTGATTCAATAGCATCTTCGTGAGGTGCCATCCGATAACAAGTTATGAGGTCCGAATGATGGGCAAGCCGCTCAGAAACATTACCGTGCAGATCCATGGAGGTGGAAATAAGTGTTTTGGTGCCAACTACCTCCCGTACCCGGGCAATAAAATCGCCTTCCGGATCATCTAAACCCACTACACTCATGGCCCCATGGATATCCAAAAAGAGACCGTCTAAGGGGAGCGTTTTAGATAACATACTAAGTGTTTTCCCTAACAGGGATTCGTAAGCTTCCCGGGTTACTGTTCCTCCTGGGAGGGCATGCCCTTTTAAAGTTGGGAGCCATAGTGCTTGTTTTCGCAACAGCGAATCCGAGGCAAGGAAAGGGTAATAGGAAAACACTGCCTCACCAGTTTTAGCATGAAAAGCAACTTCATGGGTCAGGGCAGGGGAAAAAGTACTCGATTCTATCGCGATTCCGGCAATCGCAATTCTGGGAAGTTGGTGATGTTGATCTTTAGTTGGTGTATTTAGTTTGGTTTCTTCCTGACTTTGACCATAGGAGGAGAAGAATAAAAACAAACCAATAAAAACTACTTTTATTCTTGATAAAGAAACTATAGTTATTTTACAGATCATCTTACTACGTCTATTTGGGTGAGCCTTTATCTTTTAAAAAGGCATAGGTAAACCCATTTTGCACAGTAAAAGCAACAGCGATAACTCCAATAATGATTTCTGAATTTTCATGATTCCCCACTAAAGAGGAGGTGATCAGGATGACGGCTGCCCAAATGAGGGCATTGAGTATTAGGACCTTTTTCATAGGGCAATAGTTAGTTGGATTTCTGGTATGGGTAAAAAAAGCATTTAGCTTTCTTTAACTTAAAGGTAAGCAAAAAGTGTTAGAAGTAAAGCGGGTGGCCTATTTGAGATTTTTCTCAAGCAAGCTGTATATCACACTATCCAGGAATTTTCCATTGAACAAATAGTGTTCCTTAAAATGTGCTTCCTTTTCAAATCCGGATGCAATTAAAAGCCGCTCGGACCTTTTATTATTGGGATTGATGTTGGCCTCAAGTCTGTGTAGTTTGAGCGTTTTAAAAGCAAAAGGCAACATACTATTAAAAGTTTCCTTCATATAGCCTTTCCCCCAGTATTCCGGGAGCAGTGCATACCCAATTTCTGCTCTGGCATGTTTTTGATTTACATTCCAAAGTAGGAAATACCCTAAAAATGAATGTTGTTTTGCATCTGTAATGGCCCAACTTATTCCTTGTTTGTTTTGAAACATGGTATGGTTCTCCAGGATCATCTTTTCTGAAGCCTGAAGATTTTCTAAAGGGGAAGTATCCATGTAATTAAGTACATCTATGTGAGTACGCAGGGTATAAAATGGGGTTATATCCGAATCTTTAAATTCCCTAAAAAGCAGCCGATCACTTTTTAAGAGAGGAAATTGATCAAAGACAGAAGCATTCATTGGGTGAGCTAGGATTTATTATAATACTCCAATTCCTATTGTTTCTTTGTCGCTAATTTTCCTCCTAACCATCCCATCGGAATATAAGCGGCTACCAGATCTAAGGTAGAGAACCAGGTAGGTGCAGGCAGATTGATCACATTGATGATACCCCCAATGAGGAACAAGACCCCAATAGCCATAGCAAATTTGGTTTTATGACTAGCGGCAATTTTTGCAGCAATAAATGCACCAACCAGGGTGCCTAAAGCGTGGGCCAGGAAAGGGAAGATAAAGTGTTTGGGTTCAAACAAATGCATACTTTCTTTCAGTCCTTCCATGGTGCTAATATCTGCACCTTCAGGTAGTCCTATGACAGTTCCATTTAGTGAGATAAAAAACATATTTACGACACTGCCAATTACCAGTCCGGCAATAACAGCCAGAATATTTTTTAGGATCGGATTCATTTTAGTTGGTTTTAGGTTGTTGTTACTTTTATCTCTTCTAAAATCGAAGGAATTAAGATCAAATTAAAAGTAATGAATTTCCCTTAATGCTCCTCAATTGCTAACAACAGAAAATGAGGAGTTTGGATTTTATTGATCTTGTAGAAAATACTTCTTTATAAGTACTATCTGTCCCAAATGGTAGTGGCAATGCTCAACGATTCCATGCAGATTACGGTAATAAGAGCCATATTTTTTATCACCTATCAATTCCCATAATTGTTGCTCGGGTAATGCTGCTACAAGAACAGCAAATTCTTCCACCTCGGAAAACACCCTTTTTTGCAGTGCTTCCCAATCGGCTTGTGAATTAATGGGCGGGCAGTTAAAACTCTCCGCATCATTTCCTTGTAGTGGTTCACCCTGCAGCACTTTGAGAACAACCGTTATAAAATAATTCATATGATAAACAAGTTCTGCAATTGTATGAAATGACTCTACCTTCTTGGTGGCCATTTCCCAACTAACCCCTGTTAGAGAATCTTTAAGGTTAACGGCCGTCCAGTTGCCTCCAACATAGACTTGCTTTATATGATCTGCGATGATGGCGGGCTGGGTATTGCTTTCGCTATTCATCTATTAGTTTTTATTTTGTTTGGCAGCCTCCTCCAATTCTT
>CBDUON010000003.1:0-41312 GCA_965368835.1 uncultured Eudoraea sp.
CATCTGGGACATTTACTACCCCAATATTAGGTTCTATGGTGCAAAACGGAAAGTTGGCACTTTGTGCCTTTGCATTGCTCAAACAATTAAATAAGGTTGATTTTCCTACATTGGGTAATCCTACAATACCTGCTTTCATTCTTGTGATTCTGGTTTACGCGGTGCAAATATACTTTTTACTCCTATATTTATTGTATTAATAGACTATAGATCTCTACATGAAACCACCAATAATTTTACAAGGCATTTTATTTGATGAGAAATCGTCTTTCTTACGAGGTCCGGCGAAAGCCCCTCCTGAGATAAGAGCCGCATATCACAGTTCCTCTGCTAATTACTTTGCAGAAAACGGGATAGAAATCAGCCCGGCAATATTTGAAGATAAAGGGGATTTTAAAATTGACGAATACCTTGACATAGAGCGCATTACAACCGCTAATATAAATAAAAATTCTCCTGTCATAACCTTGGGTGGTGATCATTCCATCAGCTATCCGGTGATCAAAGCGTTATATCAGGAATATGGATCCCTGGAAATACTTCATATTGATGCCCACGGAGACCTTTATGACAGTTTCGATGGGGATAAGTATTCCCATGCATGCCCATTTGCCAGGATCATGGAAGACAAGTTGGCCCATAGACTGGTACAAATTGGGGTGAGGACCATGAATACACATCAGCGGGAACAGGCAAAAAAGTTTGACGTGGAAATTATTGAAATGAAAGACTTCAACCTCCAGGATCTCCCGGTCTTTAAGAATCCGCTCTATCTTTCGGTAGATATGGATGCCCTCGATCCCAGTTGCGCTCCGGGTGTTTCACATCAGGAACCCGGTGGTTTAAGGGTACGCGAATTGTTACATATTATTCAGGCTATACGAGTACCCATTATTGGCGCCGATATAGTTGAGTATAATCCTGACCGGGATATAAATAAAATGACAGCTATGGTAAGCGCTAAAATATTAAGGGAGATCGCGAGTATGATACTTCAGAATAACTGAGCAAAAATCATTCGGGATGCATAAATCGCTGCTTGCCTAACAAAACCTCCTCTGTCTCTACGTGGTCCTCATCTGGCACACAACAATCAACCGGACAGACTGCTGCACATTGTGGTTCTTCATGGAAGCCCATGCACTCTGTACATTTATCGGGGGAAATATAATATATTTCATCGCTGATGGGCTCCTGCACATCTTCAGCATTCACTTTTTTCCCGTTGGGCAATACCACCTCCCCTTTTAGGGAAGTTCCGTCACCATAACGCCATTCGTCTGCACCTTCATAAATAGCTGTATTAGGGCATTCTGGCTCACATGCCCCGCAGTTAATACATTCATCTGTTATTATAATGGCCATAATTCTCTTTTTTTTAAGCAATTTTTACTAACTGAAGGAAACCCTTCATATTAGGATTAACTTTTGTTTCAGTTTCATACTTTTGCGGCAAAGGTACTGCTGAAACATATTTTGTACAAATATAATGGGGACCCCGGAACAAAGAATACAAGCATTTGTTAAACTTGGCGAATTTCTTCGCGCCTATGTCGGCTATAAAGCTGGTGAAAGCTCAGCTGCTGACAAAGTAAGCAGTTTCTCGAGATTAGATGATATTGTGACCATGGCAGGTCACAAAAATGGATGGTTTACCCAAGATAATCTGTTATTTGCCTTTACTGCCTGGGGCAAAGTGCTAACTCCTAAAGGAATAAACGATTGGCTAGCTTCCTATACTATTAAAAATGATCCAGCTAAACGGGTTGCTATCATTATGGCGGGAAACATTCCCCTCGTAGGATTTCATGATCTTCTTGCTGTTGTTTTAACAGGAAACAAGGCGGTCATTAAAATGTCTTCTAATGACTCCGACTTTCTTCCTTTCTTTATCAGTTTGCTTGAAACATATGAACCGGCTTTAAAGGAATCAATGATCCTTACGAAAGGAACCTTGACAGATTTTGATGCAGTGATCGCTACCGGAAGCAACAACACTTCCCGCTATTTTGAGTATTACTTTGGCCATAAACCTAATCTTATTCGAAAAAACAGAAATAGCATTGCCATTTTAACCGGTTCAGAATCTAAAGAACAATTAAACGCTCTGGGCGAGGATATATTTAGATATTTTGGATTGGGATGCAGAAGCGTGAGCAAACTTTTTGTTCCTCAGGGGTATGACTTCGATCTGTTTTTTAAAGCAATAGAACCTTATTCATTTTTAAAAGATCATCACAAATACCACAATAATTACGATTATAACAAGGCGGTTTATTTGATGAGCGAGTTTAAATTTTTAGATAACAACTTTTTTATGCTGAAGGAAGATGAGCACTATGCCTCACCTATTGGCACCGTATTTTATGAGCAGTATACATCTTTGAATACCTTGTTAACTAAATTGGAAAAAGAAAAAGATCAAATACAATGTATTGTTTCACAAGGAGTTATGGGCAATGAGACGCCTTTTGGCACCACTCAGACGCCTTTGCTTACTGACTATGCTGATGGAGTGGACACTGTTGAATTCTTGTTAAAAACATAGGACAATTATTCCAAAATTGTCCCTGCTATCTCGTCTTATTTTAGGACCTTTACAGCTGCAAAAATGGCAACAACTCTATGAAAAAACACAATTTTAGCGCAGGTCCTTGTATTCTTCCAACCGAAGTAATGCAAAAAGCTGCTGCGGCAGTCCTGGAACTAGACGGAATAGGTCTTTCTCTTATAGAAATATCACATCGAAGTAAAGAATTTGTAGCTATAATGGACCAGGCCAGATCTTTGGCACTGGAACTTTTGGGCTTAGAGGGAAAAGGATATCAGGCCTTGTATTTACAAGGCGGTGCCAGTCTTCAATTCCCAATGATAGCCTATAACCTGTTGGAAAATAAGGCGGGCTATCTCAATACGGGTACATGGGCCACTAACGCAATAAAAGAAGCAAACATTATTGGCAATGCAGTTGAACTGGCTTCTTCTGAGGACAAAAATTTTAACTATATTCCCAAGGGCTTTGATATTCCCAACGATCTGGATTATGTACACCTAACCTCGAACAATACCATCTTTGGAACCCAAATAAAAAACTTCCCATCTGCTAAAGTTCCTATGGTTTGTGATATGAGTTCCGATATATTTTCCAGACAGTTAGATTTTTCAAAATTCGACCTAATTTACGCAGGTGCCCAAAAGAATATGGGTCCGGCCGGGACTACCCTCGTTATTGTAAAAGAAGATTTGCTTGGCAAGGTTACCAGAAAAATGCCTTCCATGTTAAATTATCAGGTGCATATTGCCAAGGAAAGTATGTTTAACACGCCGGCAGTATTTCCGGTTTATGTTAGTATGCTTACCCTCCAATGGTTGAAGGATATGGGCGGTATTGCTGCTATTGAAGAGATCAATGAGAAAAAGGCAAAACTTTTGTATTCAGAGATCGATCTTAATCCTTTATTCAAGGGCTATGCAAACAAAGAAGATCGCTCTAATATGAATGCCACTTTTACACTCACGGATGAAAAGTTAAAAGATACTTTTGATGCTATGTGGAAACAGGCCGGCATCAATGGCCTTAACGGACACCGTTCAGTTGGGGGCTACAGAGCATCCATGTATAACGCATTATCCTTGGAAAGCGTCGGTGTTTTGGTAGATATAATGAGTGATCTGGAGCGCAAAGCCTAGATCCAATTAAAATAAAAGATAACATAAGCGATTCGCAATTCTATGAGCAAAAAAATACTAGCCAATGACGGTATCTCCAATAGCGGCATACAGGCCCTGGAAGCTGCAGGTTATGAGGTATTGACAACCACCGTAGCCCAGGAACAATTGGTTAACTTCATTAATGAACAGAAAATTGTTGGACTATTAGTACGCAGTGCCACTCAGGTTAGAAAAGATCTCATAGATGCATGTCCAAGCCTACGGCTCATTGGTCGTGGTGGGGTTGGTATGGACAATATAGATGTGTCCTATGCCAAAGAAAAAGGAATTCATGTCATCAATACTCCGGCATCATCTTCAAGCTCGGTGGCTGAGCTTGTCTTTGCGCATTTGTTTGGAGGAGTTCGTTTTCTATATGATGCCAACAGAAATATGCCCTTGGAAGGGGAAAGAAATTTTAAGGTCCTTAAAAAGAACTACGGGCGAGGAACTGAGTTAAGAGGTAAAACACTTGGGGTCCTGGGTTTTGGAAGAATAGGCCAGGCCACTGCTAAAATTGCCCTTGGGATAGGGATGAAAGTAATTTTTCATGATCCGTTTATAGAAGAAGCAAAAATAGAGCTGTCATTTTTTGATGGGCAGTCTTTGTCCTTTTCATTTAAAAATAGCACTAAGGAAGAAATTTTAAAAACATCAGATTTTATCACTCTTCATGTCCCGGCTCAAAAGGAATATGTTATTGGTAAACGAGAATTAGAAATGATGAAACAAGGAGTTGGCCTTGTCAATGCCGCTCGAGGTGGAGTTATAGACGAAGTAGCCTTAGTAGACGCCATTGATCAGGGGAAAGTAGCCTTTGCCGGTTTAGATGTATTTGAATCGGAGCCAGTTCCGGAGATCAAAATCTTAATGCATCCAAAGATCTCATTATCTCCTCATATTGGAGCCGCCACAGATGAAGCACAAGACAGGATTGGGACCGAATTAGCGGAACAAATAATAACCCTGCTGAAATAAGTCTGTAAAAAAGCAAATAAAAGCCTATATTAATTTTATACGAACAAATTTAAAAACTATGTCAGGATTACTAGATTTATTAAGCGGCCCAATGGGCAAACAATTGATTAGCGGTGTTGCAGGACAAACCGGTCAGCCAGAAGATAAAACAGCCGATGTTTTAAGTATGGCTATGCCTCTTTTACTTGGGGCCATGAAAAAAAACACCTCCGATCCTCAAAATGCGGCTGGACTTATGAATGCACTATCATCCAAACATAATGGGAGCATTTTAGATAATTTGGGTGGTCTCTTCGAAGGGGGAGTTAATAATGATGTTATAAATGACGGTGCAGGAATTTTAGGCCATGTGCTGGGTAGTAAACAATCAACAGTTGAAAATGCTATAAGTCAGAAGTCTGGCGTAGATGCTGGCAATGTTGCACAGATCTTGAAAATTGCAGCTCCTATAGTTATGGGCTTTCTGGGCAGACAAAAAGCACAAGGAAATGTAAGTGATGCCAACGGACTTAGTTCACTTTTAGGATCAATGCTGGGAGGGCAACCACAAGAAAATCAGAGCCTTATCACCAGTCTTCTAGATGCAGACGGAGACGGAAGCGTATTAGACGATGTAGCCGGTATGGTCCTGGGATCTAAAGAGAAAAAAGGTGGCCTGGGAGGTATGTTAGGAGGCCTTTTCGGGAAATAGAATGCCAATTCTTTAACGAATTTTAACTGAACCGTCTGGGCAACCCAGACGGTTTTTTTGTATCTTAAAAGTACTATGAAAAATAAAAGATTTCTCACAGCAGAACCCTTGGCCCTGGTTGTTGTATTATGTTCTTCCATAATCTTATTTGGTTGTATTGGGACAAAAACAACGCCCGATGTCTCTGAAAAAGAAAAAGAAGTCTTTAACTCTTCAGTGGCAGATACCGTTGAAATTTCGGATCCAGAATCTAATTATGAGATCATTATAATAGAACCGGGTTTTAACGTGTGGTTACAGTCTGTTGCCCGCCCTGAGGGATATTATTCACAGCATTTTCTAGAGAACAGGAACCGCTTATATGTTATTGAATGGAACAATAGAGTAATGAATCCCATACAATACAATCCTCAGTTATATGAACTGCAGATAAATTACGAACCATTTGTAGATTACGGCTACGAAGTAAACTACAAACTCTATAATTACTTTATTTACTTCCAACGCAAGTACAATCAACGCCTCGGTCCTTTTGAACCCAGAATCTAAATGAGTAACTTTGGCGCCTTTAAAGGCACATGAAAGAACGTTTAAAAGAACGCTGGGGAATTCACAATAATTGGCAATTACTGATCATATTTTGGGTCTTTGCCATTACGGGCTCTGCTTCTGTCTTTGTTGCAAAACCTTTTCTAAACTGGATAGGGATGTCACGCGATGCCTTCCCCATAGTCTGGTGGAGCGGATGGGTCTATTGGAGCCTACGTATTTTGGTCATCTTCCCTCTCTATCAAATACTTCTGGTCTTTTTTGGCTGGGTTTTTGGGCAGTTTGCTTTCTTTTGGAATTTTGAGAAGAAGATGCTTCGGCGAATTGGGTTAGGATTTCTTTTGAAACAATTGTAATTCTCTTAACATAATTATAGCCCGGGAATTGATTATTTTGCATCGTGCAGAAGAATAACATTAAATACGGGACGCTAATTACAGCCATTTTTATATTTGGTTTATTACTGCTTCCTTCTATTACTGCAATACATCACGCCCTCACAACCCATACTTCTATTGTTTGTGAGAGTGACATCTCTAATCACTACCACGAATCCGAATTCAATTGTGAATTTCAACATGTTGTTTTAAACAAACATCAATATCCTTCATTACTTTCAATAACCTGGTCTAACCTTTTATACAACAAGGAGATAGATACTATTTATTTTGACGTAATTTTTTCTGCGCAAAGACCTTATTTTTCATTGAGAGCACCCCCTGTAGCTGTGTAAATTACCTTAAATTTTTACTCATTTATTATTCTTATTTCTTTCAATAATGAAAAAACAGCTACCATTATTCTTACTTATTTGTGGGTTTATTTCCCATGCACAGAATTCCCTGCAAGGATCTGTAATAAACACAGATACACAAGAACCTTTGGAACAGGTCTCAGTTTACTTTCCACAACTTGAAAAAGGCACGGTTACGGACCAGGAAGGCAGGTATACCCTAACTAATCTGCCAGAAGGCAAGTATAAGATCATTGCGTCTTATATAGGGTTCCTTACGTATTCCTCTTCAATTACTATTCAATCTGGTGCCAATTCGCTCAACATAACCCTCACTCCCAGTGCCATTGAAATGCAGGAAGTAATTGTCTCTACCCCTTTTCACAAATTACAACGTGAAAACGTAATGAAGGTAGAACAGGAAAAAATGGCAACCTTGCGAACAAATGGAGCCATTACACTGGCAGATGGGATTCGGAGTATTGCGGGAGTTGAAAGTGTGTCCACAGGAATTGGCATAGGTAAACCGGTAATTCGTGGTCTTAGTGCTAATAGGGTGCTGGTATATTCCCAGGGTATTCGTCTCGAGAATCAGCAATTTGGAGATGAGCACGGCTTAGGGATCTCAGATGCCGGCATAGAGAGTATAGAAGTGATCAAAGGGCCGGCTTCCCTATTATACGGATCAGATGCCTTGGGAGGAGTACTCTATCTGAATCCGGAAAAATATGCCATTGGAGGAACTTCTTCTGGCGATATCAATCTAAACTACTTTTCTAATACGGAAGGGATTGCTTCCAATCTGGGCTATAAAACCTCTGGCGAAAAATTAAAATTTCTGGTACGGGCAGGCATCACTTCACATGCCGATTACCTTGCAGGTAATGATCTGCGCGTTACTAATTCTCGTTTTAAGGAATATGATCTCAAATCCGGATTAGCCTACCAAAGCGGGAACTTTAAAACAGATCTCAGGTATAATTACAACAAATCGGATCTTGGCATTTCTGAGGAAATAGGAGCGCAAACCAAAAAAAGAACCCCGGATACCCCCTATCAGGAACTTCAAAGCCATATTCTAAGTAGCTCTACAGACCTGTTTCTTAAAGAGTCGAGCCTTAAAGTAATCCTGGGGTATATTTTTAATGATCGAAAAGAGTATGAAGAAGGCGAAGCGGATATTGCGGCGCTAGATATGAATCTATCTACCTTTAATTACAACCTCCAATATCACTTGCCTAAAGGAAAGCATTTGGAAACCATTATTGGGGTGCAAGGAATGGATCAAACCAACAAGAATTTTGGAGAAGAAGTACTGATCCCGGACGCCACTACTAAAGATATTGGGGTGTTAAGCACATCACATATACACCTGGGCACATCTGATGTTCAAATTGGCCTCCGCTACGATCATAGAAAGATCTCGGGAGATGAAAACGGAACATTTGGGGAAGAGGGCTACATTGCTGCACTCGACAGAAATTTCAACAGTATAAATGCCGCTCTGGGAATCCGATCAGATCTAGCAAAAAATTTGGTAGGTAGATTCAATGTAGCATCTGGTTTCAGGGCACCAAATTTAGCAGAGTTAACTTCCAATGGGATACATGAAGGCACTAACCGCTATGAGATTGGGGATGCTGATCTGAAAAATGAAAAGAACATTCAACTAGATCTATCCCTTGAATATTCCAATGAACACATTGAGGTATTTATCAACGGATTTCATAATACCATCAATGATTTTATCTATGTAGAGCCCAACGGAGACTTTGTTGGAACAGATCCGGTATATATTTACAGACAACAAGATGCTACCCTATATGGGGGTGAAATAGGCTTTCATCTTCATCCGCATCCCCTGGACTGGCTACATATAGAAAGTACATTTGAAACCGTTACCGGAGTATTGAAAAATGATGAGGATCTTCCATTGATCCCCGCTAATAAATTTACCAATACCTTGAGAATAGAAGACAATGCGCAGGCCACTTCCTGGGTTCAAAAGGGTTATGGTTATCTGACGCTTCTTACCGTATTGGACCAAAACAGGGTTAGTGATTTTGAAACCCCAACTCCCGGCTATATGCTGTTGAATGCCGGTTTCGGTGGCTCCGTTAGCGTATTTGGAAATGAAATGGAACTAAGAGTAAGTGTGAATAATGTTTTAGACAAAACCTATATTTCACATCTTTCCCGATTAAAAATTGATGGTATACCAAATATTGGTCGAAACATAAGTGTAGGGCTACATTATCCAATTTAAAAAAGGAGATAGAAAAAATCTCTGTTGAATTATTTGGTTTTTATGACCTTCTTAGATCCAAGTTTGGATAAGACATAGGTATAAAGCCACATAAGGGTGAAACTTGGAATAATATCTAATCCGGGAACTAATTCTTCAATAAAAGTGACGACACCGGCTATCTGCCCGGAACGTCCTTTGTACATTCTGGTCATCAACCAGGCAGCTAAAGGCGCCCAAATTACATCAGAGAACTCCCCTATTCCGGGAATCAAAAAGGATAACATGCCTATTCCATCAAATAGTAATCCAAGGAATAAGTATTTTATTTTATGTTCTTTCATCTAACCATAAAAATACTCAAAACATGTTTGATCTCCCAAAGGAGAAAAAGGAAGTTGAAGAAAATAGGAGGATTAGGAAAGTTTTGAACTAATAAGTTTTAGAAACTCGTTTCGGGTCTCAATTTTTTCAAACTGACCTCTGAACCCGGAGGTAGTGGTCACCGAATTCTGTTTTTGCACTCCCCTCATCATCATACACATATGAGAAGCCTCAATAACTACGGCTACACCTTTAGGTTTTAAGGTGTTATTGATACATTCCAAGATATCATGTGTAAGTCTTTCCTGCACTTGTAATCTTCTGGCAAATACATCTACTACCCTGGGTATTTTACTAAGCCCTACGATATGCCCATTGGGGATATAAGCTATATGAGCTTTTCCATAAAACGGCAACATATGGTGTTCACATAAGGAATACACTTCTATATCCTTTATAATGACCATTTCGTCATAGGTCTCTGCAAACATAGCACTCTTAAGGATCTTAACTGCATCTTGCTTGTATCCCTGAGTTAAGAAAAGCATGGCCTTAGCTGCGCGTTCCGGGGTCTTTAGTAATCCCTCACGGTCTACGTCCTCTCCTATTTCATCAAGGATCTTTGCGTAGCGTTCTTTTACTTCGTTTGTTATTGTAAGGTTGTATTCTTCCAAATTTTGATAAGGTGCCATAAGCTTGATGAGGTTATACCGAAATCAATGAGCCGGTTCGTTTGTTTATTATTTTGATATTAAACTTAAACAAATTTACACAATTCTATGATGTTCAAGTCTTTTTAACTTATAATTAGCATTGTACCAAAGGTAACAACCACAGCATATATAAGCTGTTTAAGCTATTCAAAAAAATACTTACACAGTAACTGAGAGCTCACTACCTATTTTGTAATCAGCAGTGTATTGTGTACTTTCAACCCCCAAAAGAAAAAGGGATGATCACCGCCAAAAATATTCAAAAAAACTATGGGAAGCTCCAGGTTTTAAAGGGAGTAGATCTTGCCATAAAAAAGGGTGAGATTGTTTCTATTGTTGGTGCCTCCGGCGCAGGTAAAACAACCTTATTGCAGATCCTGGGAACGCTAGACCATCAATCTAATCCTGATAAAAGTGAATTAAAGATCAATGAGATTGAAGTAACTGCACTAAAGGATAAAGATCTGGCCCTTTTTAGAAATAAACATATTGGGTTTATTTTTCAATTTCATCAATTACTTCCCGAATTTACGGCCCTTGAGAATGTATGTATCCCAGCTTATATCAAAAAAACAGCCTCACTGGAGGCCGAAAACAGAGCGAAGGAACTACTCGACTTTCTAGGTCTACAAGGCAGGTACCATCACAAACCAAGCGAACTTTCAGGCGGTGAGCAGCAGCGGGTAGCAGTTGCCCGTGCTTTAATCAATAATCCGGCTGTCATCCTTGCAGATGAACCAAGTGGTAACCTCGATTCTGAAAGTGCCGACATCCTGCATAAGTTATTCTTCCAATTGCGGAAAGAGTTTGGACAGACCTTTGTGATAGTTACACATAATGAAGAATTGGCAGACATGGCAGACAGGAAACTTACCATGGTAGACGGACAAATAGTACCTCAATAATGCTCAGACATGTATGGCATTTTGTGCGCAAGCCATCGTATGTCCCCTACTCCAATATACCACTGGGATTAAAGTGGAAAATTTTCCTAAATGTCTTAGGTTGGAATTTTGCTATTGGCATTGGTCTTGCTATGTTGTTAAATGGTTTGGCAATCCTTTTGGATATCGATATTGGGGACCATAAAACGGAAGATCTATTTGAAAAATATTCCTTTATTATCATCTTTTTCCTGATGGTTATTATTGCTCCAATCATCGAGGAATTTATTTTTAGAGGCCCTCTCATCTTCTTTAAGAAAAATTCATATTTCCCATGGGTATATTATTTTTCCTGTTTGCTATTCGGACTGGTTCATTTAGGGAATTTCGATAATGCTAACGATCTCTTATGGCTCACTCCCATGCTGGTGGCGCCACAAATTGTCATGGGTTTTTTTCTGGGTTATTTACGAGTTAAGCTTGGATTACACTATGCCGTGCTAATGCATATGGGTCATAATGGCATTATATTTCTTTTAATAAGTAGTTCTGAACTCCTATGAGCAAACCAACTATAATTAACGCAGACCTACACGAGTTTTTGGATCTTAAGGTTGAGGAGTACAACAGACCTGAGTTTTTAGCTACCGATCCCATTCAAATTCCTCACAAGTTTTCATTAAAACAAGACATCGAGATCAGTGGTTTTCTCACAGCCACTATTGCCTGGGGTAATAGGAAAAGTATCATCAACAATGCCACTCTGTTAATGGAGCTCATGGACCAGGCACCATACCAATTTGTCATGGAACATACAGCTGCAGATCTCAGATCGTTGGAAGCCTATGTACACAGAACCTTTAACGGATCGGATCTGCAATATTTTATACCGGCACTTAGACACCTCTATACCAATCATGGAGGCATGGAAACTGTATTTAAAAGACATGCGCAGAAGAGCACATTACAACCCGCCATAACTAAGTTCAAAGAGTATTTTTTTGAATTGCCTCATGAACAGAGAACTAAAAAACATATCTCAGACCCCAGTAAAGGCTCAGCTGCCAAACGGATCAATATGTTCCTAAGATGGATGGTTAGGGATGCTGGTACAGGTGTCGATTTCGGGATCTGGAAATCGCTAAGTCCGTCTCAATTGTCTTGCCCACTAGATGTCCATTCTGGTAATGTAGCCAGAAAACTAGGGCTTCTTACAAGGAAGCAAAACGATGCAAAGGCCGTTGCAGAACTAGATGCCAATCTTAGATTACTTGATCCGAATGACCCCGTAAAATATGATTTTGCCCTTTTCGGTCTCGGTGTTTTTGAAAAATTCTAAGTCGGGCATTTCAAGAAACCAACGAGCTTATAGTAAGCATTTTTAATTGCACTTTACTTTCCTGTTTTGGTCTGATATTATTTCTCGTAACCTTTTTTGTACATAAATACTTACAAAGTGTATCTGGTTTAGGAATATTTTTTTGTACATTTAAAATACAACCACCAACTAATTATTATTCAACTGCAAAGAACAGGTGCAAAGAATGGTAAGTAGTTTTTACATTTTAAAGAAGCAGGAATACCTTGTGATGACCATACAAGGCAACTATGACTACGGGGAATTTTTAGAATTTCCACAGCAGATTTTGCATGAGTGTAAAGATCATAACTGCAAAAAAGTCATGGTGGACCTCAGTGCGGTTATTGCCGATGAAATAGCCCTGATAGAACTCTTTTTCCTTGGTGAAAAAATAGCCAAGGTATTAGGAAATAGTGTAATGCTAGCACTAGTGTGGAAACGTGAATCCTTATCCGATTTTTTAATGGATGTTGCTACGAACAGATCTGTACGTCTAAAGGTTTTTGCAACCCAACAAAGAGCTGAGTATTGGTTGTTAAATAAGTGCTAGGTATCAATCTTCGTTTTAGACCAAACCCATTGTTCCGAGATCTAAAGGAATAGATTTATTTCCCTCAGCGATAGACCTATATATCGCCTCCACAATGATCATATCTCGTTTGCCCATCTCTCCCGGAGCTCTGTTTACAGTTCCCTGTAGTATATGCCGGGCAAAATCATCCATTTGCAACTTCTGTTGTGACTCATGTGGAAAGCTGATAGTACCATTGGAGGTAGTTCCAGATAATGGACCATAATTGTTTGCCGGCTCAAGCGCAAACCAACCACTCTCACAGGAGGCATATAATCTATTTGCGTTTGCATTATGCGAAGTAAATATACTTCCTGACGCTCCGCCCGGAAATTGAAATTGAGCAGTTATGGTCTCATCGGTATCTTTAAAATAGGTGGGCCGGGTACTAAATTCCTGTGCTGTAACACTGACAGGATTCTCCCCTGTACCGTAAATAGCACTCTGAATACTGTAAACTCCCATATTCATCAGCGACCCACCACCAGACAATGCTTTATTTAATCGCCACTGTCCGGGATTTCCCCGGGAAAGATAGGCTGCTTCCGCCGACACATAGTTAACTTTTCCAAAGGTCTTTTCTTTTACAAAGCGCTTTACTTCCCTAGTATAGGGCTCAGAATGCAGACGGTAGCCTATGCCTAATTTTACGCCAGCTTTCTCACATGCCCTAATTATAGCATCGCATTCGTCAACAGAGATTGCCATTGGTTTCTCACAAATTACATGCTTTCCTGCTTTGGCGGCACGGATGGAGAACTCAGCATGCATGCTATTGGGCAAAACCACATAAATTATATCTATGTCTTTATTCTCGGCTATTTTGTCAAAATTCTGGTAATTATAAATATTGTCTGCAGGCACATTGTATTGCGAAGCCCATATGCTTTCTTTTTCTTTAGTACCCGTAACTATTCCTGCCAAATGGCAAAACTGGGTTTGCGCCAAGGCTGGTGCTAATTGATAGGTACTATAACTCCCCAGGCCAACCAAAGCCACTCCTAGCGAGCGTTTCTTTGGAGTTTCATTGCCCATAGCGCAGGCAATAGGGGCACTGGTCAATAGAGCGGCACCTACTAAACCCTTGGATATCCTCTCATTGAATACTCTTCTTGTAATTTTCTCCATTGCAGTTGCTTTTATATTGCATTCCTTTCCTAAGATACTAACTAATATTTCTAGTTTCAAATGGGGCCTATATGCTTTTGGACAAGAGCGTTTAAACTCAACTTATTTTCCTATTTTTAAAGCTCATATTAAATCAAATCGAATGAAATTCAAGATCCTGACAGTTGTAAGCAGCCTGTTAACCCTATTTTTAGGATTTGGCCAAAACCGCTCAATTCCGGTAGACACAGCAGTAATTACCCAACACAGTGTTTCGGTAAATGGCACTAATTTTTCATATACAGCTAAAACCGGGATGCAACCCGTTTGGGATGAAATGGGTAAACCCATTGCCTCGCTTCACTACACCTACTACACCAGAAATGATGTTAAAGACAGAACGTCCAGGCCGTTGCTTATCTCATTCAATGGCGGACCCGGCTCCGGGTCGGTTTGGATGCATTTGGCATACACCGGGCCCAGGGTTTTAAAAATTGATGATGAAGGATATCCGGTGCAGCCATACGGGGTAAGTCATAATCCATATTCTGTCCTCGATGTTACAGATATTGTATATGTGAATCCGGCCAATACAGGGTATTCACGAACCATTCCGGAAACAGGAAAGGAAGTGGACCGGGATAAATTCTTTGGGATCAACGCAGATATTAAATACCTGGCAGAATGGTTAAATACCTTTGTAACCCGTCATAACCGATGGCGTTCACCTAAATATATTGTTGGCGAAAGCTATGGAGGTACCCGCGTAATGGGACTGTCCCTGGCCTTACAGAACCAACAATGGATGTACCTCAATGGGGTGATCATGGTGAGTCCGGCCGACTATAAAGTCATCCGCGTGGGAGGACCTGTTAGCGATGCTTTAAACCTTCCCTATTACACAGCTGCTGCCTGGCATCACAAGGCACTACCCCCTGCCCTACAGAATAAGGACCTTCTGGAGGTATTACCAGAATCTGAAGAATACACCATTAATACGTTGATTCCTGCCCTGGCAAAAGGAGGTTTTATAAGTCAGGAAGAGCGCAATCAGGTTGCCGAAAAAATGGCCTACTATTCCGGCCTCTCCGGAGAGGAAATACTGGCCCAAAACCTCACCGTGCCTACCTCCTATTTCTGGAAGTCACTACTGAGAGACAAAGGATATACTGTTGGGAGATTAGACAGTCGGTATTTAGGGATAGATAAACAGCTAGCCGGGGAAAGACCAGATTATAATGCCGAGATTACTTCATGGCTTCACAGTTTTACTCCTGCTATAAACTATTATCTGCAGGAAGAGCTTAAATTTAAGACAGACATTAAGTACAATATGTTTGGACCAGTAAGACCATGGAACAATGAGAACGACAATACCAGAGACGATCTCAGACAGGCTATGGCACAGAATCCTTATTTGAATGTACTTATCCAAAGTGGTTATTACGATGGGGCCACCACCTACTTTAATGCAAAGTATACCATGTGGCAAGTGGATCCCAGCGGCAGAATGAAAGACAGACTGCATTTTAAAGGATACCGAAGCGGTCATATGATGTACCTGCGAAGAGAAGATCTGAAACAAGCCAATGATGACATTCGGGCTTTTATTCAAAACACTCAGACAAACGGGAAGAGTGCTAAGTACTAGGTGATTATAACCTAATTGTGTTTCTTATTTGTCATTTATTGCTGCTCTTATCCCAGACAACTATTTTACTGCCTTGGTTTTGAACGAATTGAGGTATGTTTAATGCTGTAATTTTTCCAAAAAAATATTTGTATTCCCGATACTTTTATGCGGTTTAGAACGTTATGAAACCAGATTAATTCAGGAAAAATAAACTAAATATACAAGTATGAAAAATTGGAAATTATCAGGTCTGATGTTGACGCTGATCATGATCTTTGCAACCTCTTGCGAAAAATCAACAGATGCTAATGAGCAAGGAACGGCTCCGGAGTTACCTCCATTTGAGTCTATGGCGGTCGATTTTGACGCTTTTGAGGACGATGGAAACTCAGGAAAAGCAACAACGCTAGTTTATGACAACAAAGCACCTAACGGAAATTGGGTGTTCTCCAGAATTGTAGTTGGCGTATGGAGTTCAGCACTTTATACAACTCTTGCAGTTCCGGTAGCCTCTTTTCAGGCTGCTTTTTCTCAAACACCAGAGAAAATTTCGGATGATACATGGCAATGGACGTACAGTGTAGGTGGATTTACAAGCGAGTATACAGCCCGTCTTACGGGACAATTAACGGCAAATGGCGTAGCCTGGAACATGTATATCACCAAAATGGGTGTTGAAGGTTTCGATGAATTTCTTTGGTTTAGTGGTAACTCTGCCTTAGATGGCAACAGTGGCTCATGGACCCTTAACCAAGGACCTGAAAGACCAGATGCTATGCTACAAATAGTCTGGGAAAAGTCTGGTGATGAAATAGGAAATATTCGGTATACCTGGGTACGTGAATTAGATGATCAGGAAAATGCAGATCCATTTAGAACCAGTTACCTGGAATATGGCTTGCAAGAAGGCAGTCTTGATGCGTATTTCGATGCTTATATTTATGATACTGACCGTCAGGAATTTGTAGATGTAGATATTGAATGGAGTCGCAGCAGCTTTGAAGGTCGTGTTAGAGCATTCGCCTATTTCGAAGACGAATTATGGCATTGCTGGGATAGCACTGGCGAAGATGTAGCCTGCGAATAACCCGAAATAAAATAGATAATAATTAGAACCCTGCTTTATAAAAAGCGGGGTTTTTTTATGGATAACTATCTTATTTAGTATCTTTTCAAGGTCTATGTTTACAAAATTGACTCATGAAAAGATTTCTATTCCTTATCATATGTTATTTATTAATTCCGAACGGATTTACATTTGCTCAGGACTGGGCTCAACTAAAAGAATATCAACAAGCTAACCTGGAATTAGAGATGGACTCATCAGAAGAACGGGTTGTATTTTTTGGCAATTCCATTACGATTGGTTGGCTGCATACCATGCCCTCATTTTTTAAGGACAGACCCTTTATAAACCGGGGAATTGGTGGGCAAACTACGCCACAAATGCTGGTAAGATTCAGACAGGATGTTCTTGATCTGAAGCCAAAAGTTGTTATTATTCTAGCGGGCACCAATGACATTGCCGGAAACACAGGTCCAATGACACTAGACGAGATCATGGGAAATTTAAAATCTATGGCAGAATTGGCCCTGGCCAATAATATAGAAGTGATCTTATGCTCAGTTCTACCTGCGTCTGACTATCCCTGGAGGCCGGGATTAGAACCAAATAGTAAGATCCCAGCGTTAAATGCCATGATAAAAGAATACACAAAAACAGCCGGAGTACATTATTTGGATTATTTTTCGGCCCTTGTCAACGATGAAAATGGCATGGACAAGAAGCTGGCGTATGATGGGGTACACCCCACAAAAGCGGGATACGAAATAATGGCACCTTTGGCACTAAAAGCGATAAAAAAAGCGCTCCATAAATCTGATTAGAGCCTAAATCATTGATAACAAAGTCTTTTATCTCCAAAAGAAATCATACCCATACCTTTATAAACTAACAGTCTATTATCCTTTCTTCTTATGAACCAACTCGTAAGTATTCTCATTCCTTTTAAGAATACTGAGCTTTTCCTGCCGGAGTGTATAGCCTCAATTCAAAATCAAACCCATTTAGAATGGGAAGTAATAGCAGTAGACGACCATTCTTCTGACAAAAGCCGCCAAATACTGCAGTCTTGCGCCAATAAGGATCCCCGAATAAAAGTACTCACAAATACTGGTAATGGAATTATAATGGCAATGAGGACTGCTTATACAGCATCTTCAGGCCGTTTTATCACACGAATGGATTCTGATGATGTAATGAAACCCGAAAAGATCAGAACCATGGTTTCTGCCTTGCAAAATTCAGGTCCTGGAAAAATGGCTTTAGGCAAGGTTCGTTACTTCTCAGCCAGTGGAATTAGCAATGGGTACAGGCGGTATGAAGTTTGGCTAAATAATTTAACACATACCGGGCGTAACTTTGAAGAGCGATATAAGGAATGTGTGATACCCTCTCCCTGCTGGATGCTTCACAGGGAAGATCTGGATCTATGTGGCGCATTTAATGAGAATAGATACCCGGAAGATTATGATCTTGCTTTTCGGATGTTTGCCGCCGGACTAACACCTATACCGTGTGAAGATGTATTACATATGTGGCGGGATTACGACACACGCACATCGCGTACCAGTGAACACTATGCACAGAATTATTTTCTAGACCTGAAGGTGTACTATTTTTTAAAACTAGAATGGGATGTAAATCGTCCTTTGGTGATCTGGGGTGCCGGAAATAAAGGTAAAACCATGGCTAAACTGTTTAGAAAGCAAAATGTTCCCTTTAACTGGGTGTGCGATAATCCCAACAAAATTGGAAAAGAAATCTACGGACAAATACTTCTATCCTATACCGCTATTGGAACGATGAAAAAACCTCAAAGTATCATTACCGTTGCCAATGAAAAGGCACAAAAAGAAATACGGGCTTTTATGGATGATCATTCAATGAAGGATATGACCGACTTTTTTTTCTTTTGCTAGCTTCTTAGGTTTGTATATATTATGGGGTTGCACATTATCTATTAAATTTTCTAAGGCCTATGCTCCTCTTAAAATTTACGTATATTTACCAAATGTTTATTGGGAATGTTGTTTAAATATCCGCAACTACTTTGGGCCTTAGGGCTCCTCCTACTTCCTATCCTAGTTCATCTTTTACAACTTCGAAAATTTAAGAAAACCCCTTTTACGAATGTAAAACTACTTCAAAAGGTAGTGGCCAAATCTCAGCGTAGTCAGTCCTTAAAACGATGGCTGTTATTATTTACAAGAATGGCTCTTTTTGCGTCCCTGATCTTTGCTTTTGCCCAACCTTTTATGGCAAGCTCTACTGCTTTACAGGAGCAGGAAATGGTTATCTATCTGGATAATTCCCACAGTCTGCAACTTCGGAAGGATAATAGTTCATTACTAAATGAGACCATACAGGAACTCATTGATGCCATCTCTCCGGAAGCTTCATTTACACTATTTACCAACGATGAAGAATTTAGAGATGTCACTATCAATGACGTCCAAAATGAATTGCTACAACTTCCATTTAGCAGTAATCAGCTTACCCTGGAAGACATTTTACTTAAAAGTGATACCTATTTTAGCCAAAGCCCTAACACCCTTAAAAAACTTGTTGTATTCTCAGATTTTCAGAAGTCCATGGCTGGAACTCTTCGCGATTCTGTGAATGAAACAGAGAATTATTTTGTTCCACTCCGTGTAGAGAATATGAATAATATTTCAATAGACTCACTCTATCTGGAAGCCGGCACTTCTCCCGAAAAGAATTTGGTAGTACTTGTCTCTGGGAGTTCGGAGTTTGAGTCAACCCCTATTTCCGCATATAACGGAGAGTCATTGATCGCTAAAGCCGCGGTAAAATACAATCCGGATGGGAAGTCTAAAATAGTTTTTACCCTTCCGGCCGACGAAGAGATCAAAGGAAGAGTAAGCATCTCCGATATGGGCCTTGCGTATGACAATGAGTTGTTTTTTAACATCAATACGCGGGAGAAAATAAAAATAGTGACGCTTGGAAATGGCGATGATCAATTCTTACGAAAATTGTTCAGCGATGATAGCTGTGAATATCTTTCAACTAATGAAGAAGAACAGCTTATTCCCTTACTTGCCTCATATGACCTGTTAATACTCAATGAGGTATCCTCTATTTCAAAGCCGCTCGAAACTTCCATAAAAGATTACCTGCAACAGGGCGGAAGTATGCTGCTTATTCCCTCTGATGCTATGAACACCAGAGACTTTAATAGCTTATTATCTGGTTATGGACTCTCTTATGGCATTAAATTGGCGGTACCACAAGAAATTACCGGTATCAATTACGCACACCCACTATTTGTAAATGTATTCAATGATAGGATCGAAAATTTTCAATATCCCAATGTTAAGGAATACTACACCTTAAATGGGAATGCTTCCAACATCTTGTCCTACGCTAATGCTGCTCCTTTTCTGGCAAGTAAAGGTGATGTATATCTTTTTACGGCCTCCCTGAAGTATACGAACTCTAATTTTAAAAATTCGCCTCTGGTAGTTCCTAGTATATATGCCATAGCCTTGCAAAGCAGAAAATTAGCCGCACTTTATTACAATATGGGTAGTGACAATAGTATAGATATCCCAGAGCTGATGCAGCAAGACAGAATTATCAGCATTGAAAAAGAAGGGGAAGAATTTATTCCTATGCAACAGTCTATTGGTCAAAAAACGAGGCTTTTGTTTACAGAATACCCTAAAGTTCCCGGTACATATGATTTAAAGAATACAGTGCAGAGCAGATCTTTAAGCTTTAATTATTCAAGAGACGAGAGTAATCTTAACTATCTGGATATAGAATCAATGCCAGGAGTAAACATCAGAAGTTCGGTCTCTGATTTATTCAATGAATTTGAAAATGACAATGCAGTAACGAGCCTTTGGAAATGGTTTGCTATTTTAGCACTGCTTTTTATTCTGACAGAAGTAATCATTCAAAAAGTACTTACATGAACATACTGCTAAAATCAGCAACTATCCTCGACGAGGACAACCGTGGATTGCATCAAAAAGTACGAGATATATGGATCAAAAATGGAAACATTGAAAAGATCGCAGCTTCCATAAAAGCAGATTCAAAGACCCGAGTGATTTCTTTGCCTAATCTTCATGTATCCAAAGGATGGATAGACAGCAGTGTAAGTTTTGGTGAACCCGGTTATGAAGAAAGAGAAACACTTGCAAATGGAATAAAAGTAGCCGCCTGTAGTGGTTTTACTGATATTGTCTTAAACCCCAATACCAGGCCAGTTCCGGACACCAGCGGAGATGTGGTCTTCTTACTGAAAACTGCCGGTGAAAAAGGGGCAAGAGTACATCCCATGGGAGCTCTTACCATGGACAGTGCAGGTGAAAATCTTGCCGAGTTATACGACATGAAAAATGCAGGAGCTGTAGCCTTTTACGACTTTAAAAAGCCGATCATAAATGCTAACTTATTAAAGATTTCACTCCAGTATGCACAAGGTTTTAATGGCTTGGTCCTCTCCTACCCGATGGACGCGTCAATTGCCGCTAAGGGCATGGTTAATGAAGGAAGCATGTCTACCAAACTTGGACTTAGTGGTATTCCTTCTTTAGCTGAAGAGATACAGATAGCACGCGATCTGTTTATACTTGAATACACCGGAGGGAAGCTCCACATACCAACTATTTCCACGGCTAATGCGGTAACGCTGATCGCTGAGGCCAAAAAGAAAGGATTAGATGTGAGCTGTAGTGTAGCGCTTCACAATCTTTACTTTACCGATGAGGTTCTTGGAGAATTTGAAACAAATTATAAGGTATTACCCCCACTTCGCACAAAAAAAGATATAGAAGCGTTAAAAAAAGGATTAAAAAATGGGATTATCGATATGGTAACCTCAGATCATCTGCCAATAGACATAGAAGAGAAACGTATAGAGTTCGATCATGCCGCCTTTGGATCCTTAGGCCTCGAATCGGCATTCTCAATTCTCAATGCTATTTTTGATACAGAGACTGTTATAAGGTTACTCACTAAAGGAAGGGAGCGATTTGGGTTAACCGCTGCCAGCATAACAGAAGGGCAACCGGCTAACTTAAGCTTATTTACTCCTCAGGGAACCTCAGAAATAAAGAAAGAAAACCTTCGTTCAACCTCAAAGAACAGCATGTTCATTGGCCAGAAAGGAAAAGGAAGTGTTTATGGTGTTATAGTGAACAACCAATTAATATTGGCTTAGTAAAATATAAGATAATACTATGACCACACAAGAGATTAAGGAAGGGAAAACAACAGCAATAACATCCTATATTACCATCGTGGGGGCCTTGATCGCCATGTCCATGAACTCAGAACCTAAGAATGCCTATGCGAGATTCCATACACGGCAGGCTTTTGGATTACATTTGGTTTTTCTTGGCTGCGCGCTCTTCCTCAGTGTTTGGTTTTCCAAATACGCCTGGATTGCCCTTTACATTTTTTACTTTGTAATGTGGCTCTATGGCTTTCTTGGCGCTATAAGTGGTAAATTGAATCCTTTACCCGTAATTGGTCCCTATTTTCAAAAATGGCTCACTTTTATTCAATAACATGACTACCCTCCCCTTATCACTAGAGCATCTTGTTCGTCCTCCTAAAGTAAATACAAAGAAAGCAGCAGCGATCTTTCTATTTCACGGCTACGGGAGTAATGAGGAAGATCTGTTTTCTTTTGCCCCGGAACTTCCGCCTGAATTATGCGTTATTTCCGTTAGGGCACCTTATCCCATGCCCCCTTATGGGTATGCATGGTATGCTATTAATTTTGATGCTAATTTTGGCAAATGGAGCGATGTAGAACAAGCAAAGGAATCTGTGGGTAAAATGGTGGCATTTATTCAGGAGGCAATAGAAGCTTACCATTTAGATGCTACGAATATATCGCTCCTAGGCTTTAGTCAGGGTACTGTACTTAGTCTTGCCGTTGCGCTTTCATACCCTGAAATGGTGCACAATGTAATTGGACTCAGTGGGTATATAGATGAGAAAACACTTGTGGAATCTTATGAGAAAAAAGATCACAGTCATCTTAAGATGTATATCTCCCATGGTAAAGCAGATCCTGTGATCCCTTTCTCATGGGCCCAAAAGACGCCTCCAATATTAGAAAAGCTGGGAATAGACCACACTTTTGAAGAATTTCCATCTGGACATGGGGTGTCTCAGGAAAATTTCTATGCCATGAACACCTGGTTAAAGAAGCATCTTTAGTTGCTACGAGTGTATAACAAATAATCTGCGAGCGTAAAATCAACAGACAAATTCTCCTTTAGCTCGTATTGAATAAATAGCTCTCCCCAGTATTTACCATCCGAAAAGTCGGCTATGATCCATTTGTGATTTAAAACTTTGATCTTATTGATCTTAAAATCACTTTCCATCCCTTCGTACGGAATCAAAGGATTATCTCCTTTGGTTTCATTGGTCTCTAATAATTTATCGGCAATATAGCGGGCAGGATCTTTAAGTGATAAATCATCATAATACGCAAGGGCATCGTCATTGTTTTCCAAAGCAAAATACTGCAGGTCTAGCACCTTTAATTGTGTAGTCCTGAGAGAATCTTCCAATTGTTCTACTGAAAGCTTTAATTCAGTATTCTTTTCGTTAACGGTTTCTACTCTCTTAGCGCCGCTCACGTAGAGGTAAAGCGCAATTAAAGAAGAGAATATAAATAAGTATAGAAATATCCTTGTTTTCATTTGTCTGTAGTTACTATTAAATTATCGTAGGCTAAGTGTACATTCTTCGGAAGGGTTTTTTCTACCTCTTCATGAAACCCCATATAATGACTAATGTGGGTAAAATAAGCACGTTCTGGTTGTACTTTTTGAACAAAGGCAAGTGCTTCTTCCAGGTTAAAATGTGAGTGATGTGATTCAATACGTAATGCATTAATGCACAATACTTTAACTCCTTTTATCTTTTCTATTTCTTTATCATCAATAGATTTTACATCCGTTAGATATGCGATGTCTTTTATTCGATATCCAAATACCTGCAAGCGGTTGTGAAAAGCTTCAATAGGCTGGGCATATAAATTTCCAACTTGAAAAGGAGTTCCATTTTCTACCTTATTAATCTTTACGCCAGGTGCCCCCGGATAACGATTGTTTTCAGTGAAGATATAATCGAACCTTATTTTCAGGGAATCTATGACACGTTGATGAGCATAAATTGGGATATCTCCCTGTCGGAAAAAAAAAGGTCGGATATCATCTATTCCGGCAGTATGGTCAGAATGTTCGTGGGTAAATAGGATTCCATCTAGTTTTTTAACCTCATGCCGTAACATTTGCTGCCTAAAATCGGGGCCGCAATCAATCACATAGTTAAAATTGTCCCATGAAATAAGAACGGAAACGCGAAGTCTTTTATCTTTTGGATTTTTACTCAGGCATACCGGGTGAGTGCTCCCAATAACCGGGATTCCTTGTGAGGTTCCTGTTCCCAAAAAAGTCAATTTCAACGGCTCATCTATTTTATTCAAATTTATGACTTATTTATTTAAAAGATTGCCCATTCTTGTTAACTTTGTTTACCGTAAAACCCGTTGAATGTCTTCAGTTTTAAATCAAGATCCTGCATTTGAAAACATACCTTCCATAAAGGCCAAAACCCTCCGCATAAATCTCAACCCGGTTATTTACGGAACATTCGCAGAAATAGGCGCGGGACAGGAGACTGCCAGGCATTTTTTTAGATCTGGCGGAGCCTCTGGCACCATTGCCAAGGCAATGAGTGCTTATGACAAGAAGTTTAGTGATGCCATTTATGGTACAGAGAAGGATGGGCGATATGTAACTCAGAGTAGATTGGAAAAGATGCTTAACCATGAAATGCAATTGATGGAAGAGCGTATTACCAGGGAGGACCATCCGGACCGACTCTTCTTTACCTATGCCAATACAGTGGCTACCATAGATTTTTCAAAACGTTATAAAGGTCATGGTTGGGTTGGAATTATGTTTCAATTAGATCCAAATCAAAAGGAATACGACGAAATTATATTGCACCTTCGGTTTAAACAAAATGAAGCTAGACTGCAACAAGAAACCTTGGGCATTGTTGGTGTAAACCTTATATATGGGGCTTTCTACAAATATAACAAGCCAAGAAAACTCTTAAAATATCTCTATGATCACCTGGACAGGGATACGGTAGAGATAGATATGGTAAATTTTAACGGCCCTAACTTTAAAAATGTAGACAACCGTTTAATGAGCCTGCAATTGATCCGGAATGATATGACCGATGCGGTGATGTTCGGCCCTGATGGAAACAACCTCTTACCGGCGGCAGTCTTATACAAAAAGAATATTCTGGCCTTGCGTGGTAGCTTTAGACCGGTTACCAAGGTGAATATGGATATGTTTCAGAAATCCTATGACATTTTCATACGGGAACAAACCGTGGAGGAGGAAAATACCATAGTAATGTTTGAAATTACCCTCTCCAATTTGCGGGCATCGGGGGAAATAGATGAACAAGATTTTATGGACAGAGCAGAATTACTATGCTCTCTTGGCCATACAGTACTTATATCCAAGTTTCAGGAATACTATAAGCTTGTGGAATACCTCGGAAACTTTACCAAGGCAAAGATTGGCCTTACAATGGGTGTGAATAATTTAGTGGAGATATTCGACGAAAAGTACTACAGGCACTTAAGTGGTGGCATCCTGGAGGCCTTTGGAAAACTCTTCTTTAAGGACCTCAAGGTTTATCTCTACCCCATGAAGAATCCTGAGACCGGGCAGATCATGACCAGTAATAACATTAAGGTACACCCCAGGATGAAGGAACTTTACAAGTTCTTTAAATACAATGGGAAAGTAATGGACATCATTGACTACGATACCGAAATAATGGATATCTTTTCCAGAGATGTACTTAAAAAGATCACAAGTGGTGAGAAAGGTTGGGAGGAAATGCTTCCGGAAGGAGTAGCAGATATCATTAAGAAGAAAAAGCTCTTCACTAAAAACCTGACTGCTGAAAAAGAAGAAGTATAAAAAAAGCCCTGATCAACATCAGGGCTTTTTTATGCTATCATTTTACTTATAGGATCTGTGCAGCATGATCCTTGGTTTTAACCTTATCAATTACCTTTTCTACAATTCCATTACCATCCACTATAAACGTTGTTCTGTGGATCCCGTCATATTCCTTCCCCATAAATTTCTTTGGGCCCCAAACTCCAAAGGCATTGATCACGGTGTGATCCTCATCTGCCAGTAGTGGAAATGGAAACTCATACTTGTCTCTAAAACTAGCTTGCTTCTTTTGTGTATCCGCACTGACTCCCAATATATGATAGCCCTGCGCCTGCAGCTCTTTATAATTATCCCTTAAATTACAGGCCTCTGCAGTACAACCGGGAGTATTGGCCCTGGGGTAGAAAAAAACCACCAGTTTCTTTCCTTTATAATCGGAGAGTTTAATTTCGTTTCCGTCTTGGTCTTTTGATGTAAATTGGGGTACTTTGTCCCCTTCTTGAAGTGTTTTCATTCGCTTTTTTTTTAACAGTGGCCGTAAAAGTAATCATATATGACCAAATCTGAAAAAGTTGATTTTACTATCAAAACCCTGAATGAATTATACCCGGAAATTCCGGTGCCATTGGAGCACAAAGACCCATACACGCTACTTATAGCCGTATTACTTTCTGCACAAAGTACGGATGTACGCGTCAATATGATCACTCCAAAATTGTTTGAAAGGGCAGATAATCCCTATGATATGATCAAATTATCCGTAGAGGAAATTAGGGAGATCATAAAGCCAGTAGGTCTTTCCCCTATGAAATCGAAAGGTATTTACGGCTTGTCTAAGATCCTGGTTGAAGAATATGAGGGGGAAGTTCCACGAGATATTAATCTATTAGAAACTTTTCCAAGCGTTGGTCATAAAACAGCTAGTGTGGTGGTTTCACAAGCTTTTGGTATTCCGGCATTTCCTGTGGACACGCATATCCACAGATTGATGTATCGCTGGGGTTTTTCAACAGGTAAAAACGTAGTGCAAACTGAAAGAGACGCTAAACGATTGTTTCCCAAAGAGTTATGGAATGACTTACATCTTCAGATCATTTGGTATGGAAGAGAATATTCTCCTGCCAGAGGATGGGATATGGAGAAAGATATCATTACCCGTACAATTGGGAGAAAAAAAGTACTTCAGGAGTATGCAAAAAAAAAGGCTCGCTAATGCGAGCCGTAGTTCTTAGTTCAGGATCATTTCGAAACTGAATTGCCTGTGTTTTACAATTCTAAGTGCTTTAGAATACGCCAGCAGAAATTGGATCGTTTCCGGTCCTACTCTGGGAGTGGCAAAGGCATTTTTTCTAGTTGAGTAAATTTTTTCCATATGATTGTGATGTCGTTATGATAAGATAACGCAACCTATATGGAAATATTGTAAATAGTGTTGTGAACTACGAATTCGTTAGCACAATGTTATTCTTGTCAATAATTTTTCTGAGATTAATTAATGCATAACGCATTCTCCCCAGAGCAGTATTAATACTAACTCCTGTGTTTTCTGAGATCTCTTTAAAACTCATATCCTTATAGATACGCATCAACAGAACTTCTTTTTGATCGTCTGGCAATTCCTCAATGAGCAGTCCTAAGTCACTGTCTATCTGATCTTTAATGAGTTGTTTTTCAGCATTTAATTTATCATCACCTATTACAGAAAAGATATTGAAATCGTCACTGCCCTCAAATTTAGGCATACGCTTGTTTTTTCTGAAGTGGTCTATTATAAGGTTGTGTGCAATACGCATTACCCATGGAAGAAATTTTCCTTCTTCACTATAATTTCCTTTTTTAAGAGTTTTGATCACCTTAATAAAGGTATCCTGAAATATGTCTTCAGTAACATCACGGTCTAATACTTTCGAATAAATAAAACTACTTATTCTCTGGTTGTGTCTGTTGATCAAAATTTCTAATGATTTTTCATCCCCGCTGATGTAATCATTAACTAGTAGTGAGTCTTCCTTTAGTGGTTTCATAGTTAGATAATCTTTTGGTTTCTTTTAAGTTCGTTAGTGATGCTTATGAACTCGTATTGTTATATAATTTTGAGCTACTTGATTTTCAATAACAATTTAAAAGTACCCAAACAGCCTCCCTCAGGAAAAAGTATGTTGTCAAACGTCCAATTCTTGATGTGAACATACATATTCGTATTTGGGAGCCTATTAATTAGGTATAGAACGGTGCTACCCTTTGCAGTAATTCTGAGAGGTAACTACATAAAAAAAGGCACCTTTATTTAAAAGTGCCTCTTTCTTATACGTCCTATGTTGTCGGAATCTCTATGAAATGAGATATATGTTGGTCTATCAATTTAATATATTCTCAATGGTCATACCCTTCACTTTACTTATATGGAGTGATTTTGAATAGTTGAGAAGAAAATCGACCGTACTGGGCTTAGCGGTGATAAGCTTACAATGTTTCTGATGTTTTGAGTAAATCTTTTGCATAATATCTGTGGTTACCCCTAAATAACGGCAGATATAAGGCAATGATGGAATTCTTCGTCCTAAAACCTATTAATTCGTTAAAACAATTTGATTCTTCTCAATGATCTTGCGTAGATTAATCAAAGCATAGCGCATACGCCCCAAAGCAGTATTAATACTTACCTCAGTATTCTCCGCGATCTCATTAAAACTCATATCCTGGTAAATTCTCATTCTGAGTACTTCCCGCTGATCTTTGGGCAACTGCTCAATAAGCACTTCCAGATCCTGGTCTATTTGCTCCTTAATAAGCTGCTTCTCAGCATTTAGTTTATCATCAGTGAGTACAGAGAAGATGTTGAACTCTTTATTCCCCTGATATTTTGGCATCCTTTTATTACGCCGAAAATGATCTATTATTAAGTTATGTGCAATTCGCATAACCCAGGGTAAGAATTTCCCCTCTTCATTATAGCGGCCACGTTTTAAGGTATTTATCACCTTAATAAAGGTGTCTTGAAATATGTCCTGGGTAATAGACATATCGTGTACCTTGGAATAAATATAGCTGCTTAGGCGCTGATTGTGTTTGTTGATGAGAACTTCAATGGCTCGTTCATCACCATTGATATAATTACTAATGAGAATAGCATCGTTAATCGTTGTTTGCATACAATTACTTTTTTGGTTCAATTCAGGGGTCGCAATATTTGTGTAGGATGCGACTTTTTAATCCTTATTCAAAAAAGTAATGTTGCAGTATAGGCAGTATTTTATTTGATTAACATTTCAAAGATAGAAAAAATATGGGTTTTCAATGCTCAAGGTCACGATTTAACATTTTTCCATTCCTTCTTTTATTCAACTGGTGTTTGGTTTTGACATATTGTATCTTTGCAACTTTCTGAATCTTATGACCACAATTACAGAGGTAAATCCAAAGCATAACATAATTATTAAAGGGGCTAAGCTGCACAATCTAAAGAATATTGATGTGGTGATCCCCAGAAATAAATTGGTGGTTATTACCGGTCTTTCCGGTTCAGGAAAATCTAGTCTTGCGTTCGATACCCTCTATGCGGAAGGTCAAAGGCGTTATGTTGAGAGTCTTTCCTCCTATGCAAGACAATTCCTTGGGAAATTAGATAAACCCAAGGTAGATTCAATAAAAGGTATTTCCCCGGCAATTGCCATTGAACAAAAGGTGAATTCCACCAATCCCAGGTCTACCGTTGGCACAAGCACTGAGATCTATGACTATCTAAAATTATTATTTGCCCGGATAGGCAAGACCTATTCTCCCATCTCCGGGAAAGAGGTTAAAAAACATACGGTGTCTGATGTCGTTTCTTTTGTAAAGACATTCGAAGAAAATGCCAAACTTCTCTTATTGGCTCCTATCACTATACCGGAAGACAGGGATAAGAAGAAAACATTGCAACTATTATCCAAGCAGGGATATGCCAGGATAAAATACGGGGGAACTATTCACAGAATAGATGAGGAACTTCATCAAAAAGTAGGTGATCAGTTGTACCTGGTAGTAGACAGGATCGTAAAAAAGGACGATGAAGATTTCTACAACCGTTTGGCGAATGCTGTAGATACAACCTTCTTTGAAGGGAAAGGTGACTGTATCATAGAAGAAGTGGCCACTGGTAAAGAAACCCCATTCAGTAATGCCTTTGAACTAGATGGTATGGCCTTTTTGGAGCCTAACGTTCATTTATTCAGTTTTAACAATCCTTATGGTGCCTGCCCTAAATGTGAAGGTTACGGGGATGTAATAGGAATTGATGAAGACCTTGTAATTCCTAATACATCACTTTCAGTTTATGAAAATGCCATTTTTCCCTGGCGGGGAGAAAGCATGAGTTGGTATAGGGATCAGCTGGTAAATGCCGCTTATACCTTTGATTTTCCCATTCATAAGCCCTGGTTTCAATTAACAGAGGAACAAAAAAATCTCGTTTGGGAAGGCAATGAACACTTTGTGGGAATAACCAAGTTCTTTAAACAACTGGAAGATAAGAGTTATAAGATCCAAAACAGGGTTATGCTCTCCCGCTATCGTGGCAAAACACGTTGTTTGGTATGCAAAGGAAAAAGATTGCGCCAGGAAACAGCCTATATTAAGATCAATGGAAGTTCAATATCTGATCTTGTTGAAAGTCCCATCATTCATTTAAAAACATTTTTTGAGAAGCTGGTTCTTTCTGATCATGACCAAACAATCGCCAGCAGATTGCTAAAGGAGATCAACACTCGTTTGGGCTTTCTCGATAAGGTTGGATTGGGATACTTAACCCTTAATCGAAAATCGAATACCCTCTCCGGGGGCGAAAGTCAGCGTATTAACCTGGCCACATCGCTTGGGAGCAGTCTGGTTGGATCCATGTATATCTTAGATGAGCCCAGTATCGGGCTTCATCCGAGGGATACGGAGAATTTGATCGATGTGCTGTGTTCCTTACGAGATCTTGGCAATACCGTCATTGTAGTAGAGCACGATGAGGATATCATGAAGGCAGCAGACATCATCATAGACATAGGCCCGGAAGCAGGTACCTTTGGTGGCGAAGTTGTAGCCAGTGGCACCTTTCAGGAGATCCTGATGGCGAATTCCTTAACAGCAGACTACCTCAATGGAAAGCAAGAAATTGCGGTTCCGGAGTCGCGTAGAACAAGTCCTAATTTCATTAAGATTATAGGGGCCAGGGAGCACAATTTGAAGAATATTGATGTTACCATCCCGCTAAACATGCTCACCATTATAACAGGTGTATCGGGAAGTGGGAAAAGTACCCTGGTAAAAAAGATCTTATATCCGGCTCTTTTAAAAGAATTGGGAGGATATGGGGCTAAAGCAGGTCAGCATACCGAGATACAAGGGAAATACAAGGATATAAAGCATATAGAATTTGTAGATCAGAACCCTATTGGCAGATCATCACGATCTAATCCGGTTACCTATATAAAGGCGTATGATGATATCCGTAACTTATTTGCATCACAGAAACTGAGTAAGCTCAGAGCTTACCAGGCAAAGCATTTTTCATTTAACGTTGATGGTGGCCGTTGTGAAAAATGCAAAGGCGAAGGTGAGATCACTGTTGAGATGCAATTTATGGCCGATGTGCATTTAGAATGTGATACATGCGGAGGCAAACGCTTTAAAAAGGAAATTCTGGAGGTTACCTTTGAAGGGGTCAATATTGATGAGGTCTTACATATGACTATTGATAATGCGCTCGACTTTTTTCAGCTTCATCAACAAACCAAAATCGTTTCAAAACTTAAACCTTTACAAGATGTTGGCCTAGGTTATGTAACTCTTGGGCAGTCCTCCTCCACCCTTTCCGGTGGTGAGGCGCAACGTATTAAGTTAGCTACCTTCCTGGTTAAAGGTGCTTCCAAAGAGAAAGCGCTGTTTATTTTTGACGAACCAACAACGGGCTTGCACTTTCACGATATCAGAAAATTATTAAAATCGCTGGATGCACTTATAAAAAGTGGTCATTCCGTATTGGTGATTGAGCATAATCTGGAAATGATCAAATGTGCAGATTATGTAATAGATCTGGGACCTGAAGGTGGAGAACACGGAGGTAATCTGGTCTCAGAAGGAACTCCGGAAGAGGTGGTAGCAGCGAAAAAAGGATATACCGCAGCCTATCTGGCATCGAAAATACGCTAAACCATCTTTTTACCAAAAAAGCATCCCTTCTTTAGAATCCATGTGGCACCTACACTCCCACTTTTGAAGTATTATAACACGTTTTTTTAATTTTTTATATTTTTAACGTACTGTATATCAATGCATTAAAAATATTTTCCAATTTATGGCACGTTGTTTGGTATATCCATGGGGAATGTAAATAGTTGCATTCAGAATTTTTAAAATTTGTGTCATGAAAAATCTACTACTCATTTTAGGAGCCTTTGCACTGAGCAGCTCAGTAGGGGCCACAACCTTGGAAGAAAACGTTGCTATCAGCAATACATTTCGTACTAATAACTCCGTGATCTTTGTGGAAAATGGAATTACCTTTTCCGTATATCGCGATGGTGAGTTCGATTTTTACATGGACAACCAGGTAAATATTGGTGCCAACTTTAATGTAGGCAGAGCCAATGTAACCTTCAATTCCGGATTTGACTATAGTCCTTTTGTTCAGTACGATGACTATGGAGCCGTGATACAGGTAGAGAATGTACCTATATACTATGACTATTATGGTCGTGTTTCCCAGATAGGTGGAATCAATATTAGGTATAACAATGGTCGACTTGCTCGTGTTGGTGGCATGTATGTTTACTATAACAACAGAGGAATGTTTGGCAGATTCAATGGATATATCAATGTGTACAACAGGTATTATACCTATAACCATTATCACTCATATTTCGCGAGACCTGCCTTTGGATTTGGACTAGTGTATAACAGACCATACAGAAGGTATTATGCGCCACTACGATATACCTACTACAGGCCATATCATAAAAACTATAGAAGAGCATATGCTAAGGTTGGAAAGAACTATCGATATAACAATAGACCAGAAAGAACTTCGGTATATCGTAACGACAATCGTGTAGTTGCCAGAAATAATAACAGCAGAAGGAATGATGGGTACACCCGTAATGATAGGCAGTTCAGCGATACTAAAGGTAGAAGGAATAATGGACAGCTTAGGGATTCTAAGAGCGGACGCAGCAATAAAGTGGCCAGCAATGGCAGAACTGCCTCCAGGACAGAAACTATGCGATCAAACAGAGGTCTGGATACTAAAAGAACTAACAGAAGCGTAGATAGTAAAAGATCTAACAGAAGTTTTGACACTAACAGATCTAGTACTCAGACAAGAGGTACAAAGTCTACACAGGTGAAGAGGAAATCCTCAGGTACCAATGGTAGAAGTACTGTAAGTAGAGCAGTTACGCAAAGAAAAACGGTACGTACGCCAAGTAAAAATGTCGTAAGCAGAAGTAAGTCTGCCAGCAAACGTCCCGAGCGTGCACAGAGAACAACTGTTAGTCGTAAGACAACAAGTGTAAAAAGAAGTGGTCCTAAAGCATCGTCAAGATCTGCAAGTAAGACCAATGTATCTAGAAGCAGAAGCAGAAAGGTACAATAAGAAAGTTTTTTAGGTTGGTTAGTTGGTTAACCCCGCAGCGGATTCGTCCCTGCGGGGTTTTTATTTGGTAATGCTTTCCCACCGGTGTGCAATTGTATTTGAAAGAATTCAGCACTCTTGCTTCATTATTTTGGTCCTAAATATTTAGATAAGACACCAAATACATCTTCCGATATTTTAAAGCGATAAAGCACCCCTGTGTACATCACAATGATCAAAAGGCTTTTTAACGCAATATTGACCAAAGGGTGAAAAGGGAATTGTAGCGCGTAGAAAATAGCGCATACCAAGAGTAAAAGAAAGACCACCTTAAATGTTTCTTTTGTAAATGGCTGTAGATCTAACTTCTGCTTTACATAGAGCAGTTTTAATAAATTATAGATAAAAACAGCCATAAAGGTGGCAAGGGCGGCCCCCTCTATCCCAATCCTTGGAATTAGATACCAGTTAAAAAGGATGGTACAAACAGCCAGGAAAACACCCAGGAACAAGATGGCTCTATAGTGATCAGAATTGTAAAGTATGGCATTGTTATTTCCCAACATGGCATCGAACAACTTTGCCAACCCAATCAGCAATACAATGTTAAATCCACCCCGGTAATTTTCTGGAAGGAGAAGATAGAGATCTCCCAGATTTAAAAGGATCAGGACAAAAATAAGTCCGGAGATAATAAAAAGTGTGAGGGAACTTTTGTGGTACAGTACCCCTAATCCTTCTTTGTCTTTTTGATTTAAAAGGGCCGCTGTCATAGGATAGGTTATCTGATGCATAGCGCGTGAGGGTACGGAGATCACAGTGGCAATAAATACAGCTACCGTATAATAGGCAACTTTCTCAATTTCAATAAACTGGTTGATCATAAATTTATCGACCTCCAATAAAATCACCGCAGTTGAACCTCCTAATATGATCAGAAAACTATAGGTAATGATGATCCTGAGATTATGAGGAATCTTTATATTCATAGTTGGCATCCTGAGCCAATACGCATAAATCTTCATGATCAGTGTTCTCAAAAGATATACCCCAACCAGGGCCTTTAAAAATGTATCAATAGAGATATAGTCCGCATAAACACCAAAAAGCAATAACATCACTCCCAGCCTGGCAAAGATCTCTTTCATAAAATTTCCAAAAACAGATCTCATTTGAACTCGCGACCAGGCATAAAAGATCTCGAAATAGGCCATAGCCATGGCAATAAGGAAAATATGCCAAACGTAGTCCTTAACAATCAAATTGCGCTGTCCTATAAAGTTGCCAATGGCATCATTTGCAATATAGCTGAACAAGCCAATAGGAATAATTAATACCAGCGGCAATACCAACATAAAGGCAAGAAATCCATCCTGTGCCTTTTTTTCGGTATATCCACTAAAAAATTTGATCATTGTATTGGGCACCCCGAGGGCTAAAACAGGCATAAGTATGGCCGAGGTAGCCAAAATAACACCCACAAGACCATAATAGGTGTCCGTTAAAAAACGGGCATAGAGAAACAGCGTATTGATGGCTCCAATGGCAAAACCTATATAGGTAATGACCATATTGCTCAATGACTGTTTAAATACAATTCCCATTATAGTTGCGCTGCTAATTTTTTGGTTAATTCCTTTCTGCTAAACTTATCAATTCCGGTGGCTGGCATCACCAGTGACTTAGTTTGATAAGCTGTAAACCATTCCCAAATAGTTTCTTTGAGCTCTTTTTTATTTTCATACGAAAATACCATCCCGGCTTTGGAGTCTCTGACCAGGTCACCTGCCTCCCATCCTGAAGGGCCTATCGCCAATACAGGGCGTCTGGCTGCCAGATATTCAAATAATTTCCCGGGAATGATCCCTTTGGTCTCCACAGAATTGATCTCAGCCAATAACAAGACCTGAGAACTACGTTGGGCTTTTAGTGCCTCATCATGGGGAAGATATGGCAACACCTTTAGGGCACTTCCTAGGTTGTGTTTCTCAATCTCCATTATCACGTCCTCGCTTACCACCCCTACAAGTTGTATTTGTAAAGCTTCCTTAAAGCTTGGGTGTTCCGCTATCAGTTCTGACAAAACACGCCAAAGAATTTTCGGATTTCTTTCGGACAAGAGAGAGCCAATGTGAGAAATGGTAAAATCAGTATCGAGCGCTGCCCTGCCATCAAAATCTGAATCGAATCCATTCGTTATAACCGTTATTGGTCTATTCGTAATGGCACTGAATTCTTGCTTTGTGGTCTTACTGGTTACAATGATCTCATCTGCGTTGCGGAGTACTTTTTCTTCTAAAGCCTTGTGTTTCTTTTGTGAACTCAGCGTTAATCTCAATTCCTTATGGTACCCAATGGAGGTCCATGGATCCCGAAAATCGGCTATCCATTTAACTGCCTTACGCTCTTTTAACCCCATACCAATAAGGTGCAAGCTATGAGGCGGGCCCGTGGTGATCACAGTGTGTATGTTTTCTTTATCAATGATACTAGACAAGTATTCAATAGACGGTTTAACCCAAAATTTACGGGCATCTGGAATAAAGAAATTACCCCGAACCCAAAGAAATATCCGCTCTAAAAAAGATTGTTTTTTTGACTTTATGATCCCGGAACTTATCCGACTTGTTTTACGGCTAGAAATTAAAGAAGCCAGCTTATAAGGTTCCCAAATAGCATTTCGATAGATAGTTATCCCTTCCGGAACTTCCTTTAATAAACTTTTATCTGTTATTGGATAATGTGGGTCTTTTGGGATGTATAAGATAGGTTCTATCCCGTTCTCCGGTAAATACTTAATAAATTTTAGCCATCGCTGAACTCCGGGTCCACCAGCGGGGGGCCAATAATAGGTCACGATGAGTACCTTTTTCATGTTTGTTGTTTCATTTTTCTACGTCGCCAGTACGTGAAAAAACCTCCTCCTATAAAAATAACTATCAAAAGTAAAGAGCTCGCCAGGGAAATAGTACTTCCCTTAGCAACCACTTCGGGTTCAAAGGCAAATAGTATTTCATGTTCTCCGGCAGGCGTCTTTAATGCTCTTAATCCGTAATTAGTTCGGAAATAAGGCACTTTTTGGCCATCTAAATAGGCATTCCACCCATTTGGGTAATACAGTTCTGAGAAGACCACTACCCCATCATGATCATTAGAGGTTTTATATAAGAGCTTGTTAGGCCGGTATTCTTGCAGTAGAACGCTAGCAGTAGAATCTATCTGATATCTGAATTGATTTATTAGTGGAAAATCCTGCGTATTAATTACTGCCTGCCTGCTTAGATCTAAACTATCCAAAGCCATGATCTCCTCATTAGCAGAACGCACAGGAAGCAGGAGTTCAACAAACCACGCATTACCATTAGCCTCAGGATTAATAGAAGCCACACGCTTTCCTTCCTCATTTTGTTGAATTAGATACTTCACATTTAGCATATTAAGTACCTGTCTGTTATTCTTATAAATGTGATAATCAAAAAGATCTTGAATCACAGCTGGTTTAGCCGCATGATATCCGCCAATAGACTTATGGAAATAAGAAGTTCTGGCACCATTTAGTCCCTCTGAAGTATCGTACACCCGGTATACAGTGGTGTCTCTTTTTATCTGCTTATCAACAGCCGTTTCCTGAAATGGTTCATTCATCAATCTTCTCGACACAAAATCCTCTGTATTCACATAGCGCAGGGCTACTCCAACAAGGTCTAAACAGATCAACACCCCAAGGATAACAACCAATATCGACTTGTTTATTTTAGTTTTTATAAATAGCAAAAGTGCCCCGGCGGCAAGAATAACATAGATCAAAGACCGGAAGCTGTCATTAAGATAGACGGCTTCTCTATCTCTTTTGATCATAGCCAACACCTCATCTCCAAAATAACGCAGGTAAGCCCCATCATTAAGTCCGTTGAAATCGAACATTCCCTTTAATAATAAGATAGCAAGGCCAAGTGCACCTGTAATAATAACGGAGAACTTAAGAGCTCTTAGCTTTTGAGCAGCTGAAACTTCTTTATTAAACAGGGCTGAAAGCCCCAAAATACCCAGTATAGGAATACATAATTCTAACACAACCTGTATGGAGGAAACCGCCCGGAATTTATTATATAACGGAAAATAATCGATCATAAAATTGGTCAGAAGACCAAAATTCTTACCCCAGGAGAGCATTAGTGACAACAATACGCCTCCTAACAACCACCATTTGGTTTTCCCTTTTACCAAAAAAAGGCCCATAACAAAAAGAAAAATCAGAATAGCCCCAACATAAGCCGGTCCGGCAACCCCCGGTTGATCACCCCAGTACAGCGGAAGTCCTCTTGAAAACTCCAAAGCCTGGGATCTGGGCAGTCCCTGATTAGTTAAATACTCGTATGCTTTTGACTTTGTTCCAAGGTCCTCGCTATTAGACCCTCCAAACATTCTGGGTACAAACAGGTCTAAGGATTCTGCTATTCCGTAGCTATATTGGGTGATGTATTCTTTATCGAGCCCAATCAATTGTTCTTTGGAAGAACCGTCTGGATTAATGGTCAATTCTGAAGTACCCCTGGTGCTCCAGTCTGCATATTCCTTTGTTGCCATAAGGGCAGTGGCATTCACGGCAATTCCCAAAACTACTGCCAGGATCAATATTCCTATAGCGCTGAAATAAGCTGCTATGGTCTTATGTTTAATTGCGTCTATCAACAGTACCAATCCCAATACAAGAACCAACAGCATAAAGTAGTAGGTCATTTGATAATGGTTGGCATTGATCTCCAGTGCCATTGCAACCGCGGTAAGTATAAAACCCCAGAAATATTGCTTTCTAAAAGTTAGGAGAATACCTCCCAGGATCATAGGGAGATAGGCTATGGCGTGTGCTTTGGCATTATGCCCTACACCAAGTATAATGATCAAATAGGTAGAAAAACCAAAGGCAAGTGCTCCTAAAACAGCTAGCCTGTAATCGATCTTCATACAACACAAAAGAATATAGAAGCCAATAAAATAAAGAAACAAGTAATCTGCAGGACGCGGCAGGAATCGCAATACCCTATCTAGTTTTTTTACATAATTATTAGGGTAGTTTGCTCCCAGCTGATAGGTGGGCATTCCACCAAAAGCACTATTGGTCCAATAAGGTTCTGTTTTGTTGGCCTCCCTATAGTCGTTTTGCTCTTTGGCCATCCCGGTGTACTGGATAATATCCGATTGTTCTATTACCTTTCCCTGCAAAACAGGGTGGAAATAGGCCAGGGCTACTACCACAAAAAAAGTGAAGACAAAAAAGTGGGTGAAAAATTCTTTGGAGATACCCTTCATTGAAAGCTTGATACTTAAATTAATCTATTTCCTCAAAATCTATGTACTCCCCTACGTCTTTCGAGGATCCTTTGGAGCCGGTTGTTTTCTTAGAATTATGTTGGTCGTGTACTCGCTGTTCGCCGGTGTTTCCACCCATGTTTGCTTGTTCAAAGGCATCTCTGAAGTGCCTCTCTGTCTTTTTTGCCGCATAATTGAAAACCCTTGGTGCCAGCCATCTTCCAATTAACTTGAGAAGGTAGTACACCAAAATGATGATCAATAGTGTCTTTAAAAAACCCATATTTTATTTACTATTTATATCAAAAGTACAATTCCAACGTTGTAATAGCAGCACAAATGTCTTAAAAGTTTAATAAAATAGCGCCTAATGAAAGCATGCTTAAAAACCTATCCTCTACACTTTTATCTCATTATTCTATGTTCTGCGCTTCCTTTTTCAGGAACAAGCCAATATACCGATGTTATAAATTCTAATAGACCAGGACTCTCTGTTAGTGCTTATGCCATAGGGAAAGGAGTAATACAAGCCGAGATGGGATTTCTATATGAGCAAAGGGAACATCTTGATCTGTCTCAGGAATCTACCTTTATGGGTGCCGATCTTGCCCTTAGATATGGTTTTTTTCGCGAAACGCTGGAAATCACCTACGAAGGGACATACGTACAACAAGATATTACCTATACTGCTTTTGATCTGAATGAAAAAAGATCTGATTTCTCCAGAAACAGGCTGGGTATAAAATACCTGTTGTATGATCCTTACAAAAACCCGGATCGTACAAAACCAAATTTGTACAGCTGGCGAGCTAACAATAAATTTCAACTCAAAGATCTTGTTCCTGCCATCTCTGTATATGCAGGTGCAACTTTTAACCTAGGTGATAATCCGTTCTATCCGGAAGATCCTATTGTAGCTCCCCGGGCCATGATTGCTACTCAAAGTAGCGTTACATCAAGATTGGTATTGATTACAAATCTTATTTATGACAGAATAGGCACAGATTTTCCGGAAATGGAGTACCTAATATCTTTGTCACATGCCTTTAAAAATCCTAAATGGAGTGTATTTATAGAGAATCAGGGTATAAAAAGCGACCGATATGCAGACATCCTATTTAGAACCGGTATCGCTCATTTGTTTAGTAAGAGCTTCCAGGCCGACATAAATATTGGTGGCAGTATTAAAAGCACGCCCAGTAGATACTTTGGAGCCATTGGTTTCTCTTATAGAGTAGATTTTCATCAGGACGAGATCAAATCCATAGATGATCAAAAAGCCGGTGAAAATGGAGATTTCATCAAAAAGAATGCGTTTAAAAAAGATGATGACAATAGCTTACCTGGTATATCTAAGAAAAAAATGAGAAAACTAGAGCGCAAGGCTAAACGCAAGAAAAATTAATCCTTATGGGGTCCTTTTACCCCTGATTCCTGCAATCCCCTTATAAATTGACTATAAGTCTTTATTCTGTGATCAATAATTGCTAATATTGAGCACGTAAAGCAGGTATCATGGTAACTATTAAACAGGCTGTTAAAAAGTCTGAGCTAAAGAAATTCGTAACCTTTCCCTTTTCATTGTACAAAGATTCACCCTATTGGGTACCTCCTCTTATCAAAGGTGAAATGGATTCCTTTGACAAATCCAAAAATCCTGTTTTTAAAAATGCAGATGCCTGGTTTTTTCTTGCCTATAAAGAAGGTAAGATCGTTGGCAGAGTCGTTGCCATGATCAACTGGATTGAAGTAAATCAGCAAAAATTGCGGAAAATGAGGTTCGGCTGGTTCGATTTCATAGATGATCCGGAAGTTACTGATGCTTTAATTGCCAAGGTTAAGGAATTAGCCGTGGAACATCAGATGGAATATATGGAAGGTCCGGTAGGATTTTCAAATCTCGATAAAGTAGGCGTTTTGGTAGAGGGATTTGACCATATAGGCACAATGATCACCTGGTACAATTATCCATATTATCAGTCGCATTACGAACGGCTTGGTTTTGTAAAGGAAAAAGGGTTTGTGGAAAATAAATTCCCAAACAGCAATGTGGATCCGGCCCTCTTTAAAAAATTACACGTGCTGATCAAGAAGCGCTACGGATTAAGAGAAATGAATTTTACAAAGACATCTGAAATTATGCCCTGGGTAGACGAGATGTTCGATCTATTTAATGAGACCTATGCAAAACTGTCTTCTTTTGTCCCTATTACGCCCATTCAAAAGGCCCATTTTAAAAAGAAGTATATAGGTTTTATAAATCCGGAGTATATAAAGTTTATTGTAGACAGTTCGGACAAGCTAGTTGCCTTTGCAATTGTGATGCCTTCCTTTTCTGAGGCTTTACAAAAAGCAAAAGGAAAACTCTTCCCCTTTGGTATATTCCATTTGCTATGGGCCAAAAAACACAGCAAGGATGTTATTTTCTATCTTATCGGGATACTTCCTGAATATCAGAACAAAGCAGTTACCTCTATCATTTTTAATGAATACTACGAGACCTTTAAGATCAAAAAGGTTGAAACCTGTTACAGAACACCAGAATTAGAGGATAATATCGCAATTAGACAACTGTGGAAGCATTTTGATCCCGTCATCTACAAAAGACGAAATACCTATAAGAAAATGCTCTAAAACAGCTTTAACTGGTATTGAGCTATTCCCCCATGGCAGCAGCTACAGCAGCTGAGAGCCTTTTGTAAGTGCCGTTTTCCAATCTTTCCCGTATGGCTGAAAATGCATCCAGGGTTATTGAAATGTCTTCAAGTGTATGTGTGGCCGTTGGGATCATTCGCAATAGGATCAAACCTTTTGGAATTACCGGGTATACCACGATAGAACAAAATATACCGT
>CBDUON010000004.1:0-39416 GCA_965368835.1 uncultured Eudoraea sp.
CTTTAATAAATTCCTGAATATTTCCTCTGTGGCGATATAAAGGGATTATTTTGTCTGCTTTAAAGAATCCTTTATGCAGCAGACCTTCACCCAACCACGAAACTTCATTAGGGGTGGAGATTCCGTACTGAGAATGCAATAAACCAACTATAGAAGGAAGTATGTCTGTATGAGCTACCAAAGAACTTATGCGTGCAGGTGATTTTAAAAGCGGGCTATAGATGATCAGAGGCACCTTATATCTTCCCAGGTAATCTGCCTGTGGCAGATCTGTTAGGTTATGGCTCCCGGTAATCACAAAGATGGTATTTTGAAATTCGGCTTTGCGCCTGTATTTTTCCATAAAGCTCTTTATAGCTTCATCTGTATATAAAAGACTGGCAAAGATCTCATCATTTTTATTGATCAGTCTTTTGTTTCTACTTGCTAACTTTCCTGAATTCAGGATCTTTTCAACTTCACCTATGAATTTATCTTCATCTGGAATATTGAAGGGATTCTTGGTACTTTGGGTAAGGAAGACATCCAATCTTGGACGATAGGTACTCCTAAAATCGTCATACCACTTTCGAAATAGTTCCCCATCAGGATACCCGAGGGAAATGCCGGCTGCATCGGCCTCCTGCTGGGAGTATGAAGGACCAAAGGCCTTTCTGCTCACCAACAGATCTATCTGCTCTTCAAATAAGAATTTTCCTAGATTGTCCAGGGAACTATTGCCTCCAAAATTAAAAGATGTTTGGTAGTCATTTGCCTTCAAAAATCCAAAAAGGGTCTCTCTGTCTGTACTTGATATATTATTGGTAAATCCATTTTCTCCAAATGGCAGGGATCCGAAAATAGATGGAATACTAGCTACAGACTCACCTGTATTACTCACATAATGAGGCCAGTACAATGATTCTTTCAATAAAGAGTTCAAATAAGGCATAAACTCTTTATAAACCGCTTTTTCTCCCACAAAATCGGAACCTACCCCATCCATAACGATAAAGACGAGATTTGGTTTTTTTTCATCCAAAGTAAAATAGTTAGCCAATTCGTTAGGCGGATCGAAGGGTTTTAAAAGCGGGTATTCCCGGGTCCCCTCATATTTATTGAAGTCCAAAAAATCCTTGGCCTGATGATGCAAGAGATACTGTGTTTTGTTCTCATTCACGGGATTTTTCCTGGAGATCAATGTGGCCAGGAAAAGGCTAAAAAGAACAATGGTAAATGGATACATTCTATTGATCAGCGAATAAATATTGGTAGTGACCCTATAGAAGAGGTACATAAGAACCGTACAAGCCAATAAAAGAATGGGGGTTCCGGAAAAAAGCCTGAGACCACCATTACTTTGGATTCTGTCATAAAAACCTGCTCCTAAAATCTCATAGTAATCCACATAGTAATTGGTAAGCAAGCCTTCTGTGACCAACAACAATAATAAGATAATGGTAACGGTCTTAAATCCTAGATTTGCCCTTAGCCGTTCCAGGAATTTGAATAAAAATGCGAGAAATAAGGCACTTATAGATGCAAAACCAAGATGGTGGACCAGTAATAGAAAAAAGCTCTTATTTACAATACTATCGAGTACTCCCGACAAGTAAAGCCTGGTATTCTGATAAAACGCCATCACTACAAGACACAGGAAAAAGGACAATACAAGACGTGTAAAGTCTTTCAACCCCTTTCTTTTAGTTCCTATGTTAATATCTAGCTGCATGTTTTATGCTTTTGCAAATCCTTTTCTAACCTGTGAACCCCAGCCAGATTTAATTTTAAATAGTTTCTTGTAATTCCCTCTTACAGATGACCATACTACTATAGGATGAAAGACAATGGGTTCTATGATGGCAAAGATCATAAGGGTTAAAATATCCCTGGTCCTTGGATATTGATTGTATGAGTACACTTCCCATAGAATTGCATAGAAAGAGAACATGATAGAAAAACTATAGATGGTGGCCGTTATGGCAATAAAAAAGTTCCAGTTCAATATCCCTAAATATAAAAATGCAATTACCGCAATGCACCCCAGAAATTCCAGAATTGGTGCCAGCCATTCGTAAAAGAACCAATAGGGATAACTCAGCATGCCTAACCTGCCATACTTAGGATTAAAGAACATATCCTTATGTGTAAAGAGGGTTTCTAAATTCCCTCTGGACCATCTATCTCGCTGGTTCATAAAAATTTTAATATCCTCTGGTACTTCCGTCCAGCATAAGGGATCCGGGATATAAGCCACATGATAAGGCTCATCTATATCGTGCATATGCCGTCTCATCCTAAATATAATTTCCATATCCTCCCCCACCGTATTGGTGTCATAGCCACCTACTTCTACTGCAATTTCCCGGTCAAAAAATCCGAAGGCACCAGAAATGATCAAAAGACTATCTAGTCTTGCCCAAGCCATACGGCCCAGTAAAAAAGAACGGGTATATTCAAGAAGTTGAAATTTTGCAAGCCAATTTTTGGGCAATCGTATCTCTTCCAGTGTACCACCAGTTATTTTACAGGAGTTGGCCACCCTAATGACTCCTCCAACGGCGATCACCCTTTTTTCAGAATGCTGATAAAAGGACTTAACCACATGCAATAGGGCATCTGGTTGTATAAGACAATCCACATCAATACATCCAACATATTTGTTTTCCGATAAATAGATCCCAGCATTTAAAGCATCAGATTTACCACCATTCATCTTATCAACCACCGTCAGTTTAGAAAATGAACGTTGTGTAGACTTATAGATACCTCTAATTTGTTTCGACTTTATATCCGGATCTATCTTTCTATCGATCTTTACAAGTTTATACCCGTCAATTAATTTCTGCAGTGTATCATCCTTGCTTCCATCATTTACCACCATAACCTCGTAATTCACATACTGAAGGGAAAGCAGCGATCTTACGTTTTCTACGATCGTTAGGCCCTCATTATACGCCGGTGCTATAATTGTTATGCCCGGAGATAAGGGTGAACCCATGGTTTTTGAAATATCTCCAAAACTGTTTTTGTTTTTATAATGAATTGAATTTCTGGTTGCCAGATAGGCCATAAGAAAGTACAGCGTAAATAATACGGCCGAGAACACCAAAAACACGATGTTCAAATATTCTAACAGTATGTTGAATATGCCGTTGTCCATTACTTCTTGATATTCTTTATGTTACCAATTTCATGATCATCCAGATCAAAATTTAAAGAAATTGAAGGCGTCTGTTTTTCTGTATCTGCCCATTTTACAATGCTATCTGGTGTTTGCTTGTCAACTTGTTCGGTGCGGAGCTTTTGTTGAAGCCTGGGGGCAATATTTTTTGCCTTATTGCGAACTTCCTTCTTAGGATCTTTGGATAAGGTTTTTAGAAAATGTAATTCTTTCTCATCACCAAGATCCAGGATCTCATCCATTAAAATGAGTTTAGATTCTATATCACAATGGCGGAATAATTCCTCGAAAATGCTAAAACCAAATGTGGATGTTTTTAGTTGCTCTTCGCATTCTTCTTTGGGAGGTTTTTCTACCCCATTAACTTTTGAGATCACAATTTCATCTTCAAGATCATCCCAGTCTACCATTGAACAAGTATCCGTTCTTTCCTCCTGCTGATCTGAAACAGCCGTTTCCTCAGCTGCTAGAACACCATTATCCTTTATTGGTTCAGGAATAATTATTTCTATTCCATTGACCTCCATCGCATTGATCTCTTCAATAAGGGCCGGTAATTTATCCGCTTCGGTTTCCTCATTTAGCACAAAGGGTAAAAATTTGAAATTCAGATATTCCACCTCAATGTTGCCATCCAGGTCCGGGACTTCCACCCTACTCAGAATATCTTCCAGCTCTTTTCTAAAGCCTTCGTCCGGGTGTACTTCCTCAAAAATCACATCTAACTGATTGAATTTAGAATCCGACTTCTTTTTTCGTTTCTTTTTTGCCATTTTAGATTGTTTTTGAACAACAATTGGTAAGAAATCCAGAGGTAAATATTTTACCTCAATACTAGTGTCTTCAATTTCTGAACGGTCAAGGATCTCGTTGAGTTCTTCCATAAAACAAACCTCAAAAATATCCAGGTCTTCATGGAATAGTTCACTTTCTTCATCGGTGATCACCACCTCCTCTTCCATTGTCTCAAGGGGCTGTACATCCTCTGTATCATCAGTTTCTATAACCTTTTCTACCTCAGTTACTACTTCCTCCACAGCTATTTCCGAATCAATTTTGATTTCAGGGTCGAGATTTTCCTCAGGTAGAACCGTATTTGGACTAATTGCATTGATGCTACTCAAGGCTTTACTCTTTACATTAAAATTGCGCTCCTTCTCATAGACCTCAAACAAGTAGGGGATTAATTCGTCAGTGCCTAATGCGCCTAATGCATCGAGGATACTTATTTTAGTTGTTTGTTTAGACCTTTTGAAAGATGCTTTTAACATTGGGATTGCTTCCTTGATCCCAAATTCTTTAATACATTCAATAGCCGCTTGTTTTACTTCATCATCTTTGTGCTTTAGCAATTCGGTAACTGAGCTATTTGCATCTGTCTGGTTAAAATGCCTTATAAGTCGAAGTGAGAAAAGAACCACATCCTTATTCTTAGATGTGAGCCATGCTCCAAATTGTGGAGGAATAAAATCTACCTGATCCCGCAGTATTTCTAATATCTTTATTTGTTGCCATTCTGAGATGGCGTATTTGTTTGTATCGAGGAAGTGAGCGATGCCTTCGTGTTTTAAAGATACCGTAGCAATCTGTGCATGTCTGCGAATCACACTTCTTTTGTGATTAATATATTTTTTAATAAAGGTATAGGCTTGTTCTACCTGCATCTGCGTTAATTCTACTATGCCCTTGGTTATCAATTCCCAGCGCCAGCTGTTTAATTTTTGATAAGCATCCAGATGTAAGTCAAAATCCTGATATAGTGCTAATAATCGAAGTCGTGAATCCCCGGTAAGATCGCGCTGCAGATCCAACAGTATTTCTTTGAGAACACTGCGATTAATGGGGTCTTTTACAAACTCCCGCATCTGCATTTTTAGTTCTATATACTCGTACTTTTCTTCCTTACTGGCATCTTCACCATAGAAGAGAAAATTACTGATGATAGGGGTAAGTTGTTTTCTGCGATCATTAATATTCCTTGACTTGGCAGATAAACGATTCCTAAAGAAGAAGATAAAAGCAAAATATAGTAAACACAAACTTCCAAACAAGACACTAAGATCCCACAAAAGATCCGTATGGATCTTTGGAACACTAATGAGTGTAAATGATTGATATGTATATACTATTTTATTCAATAACTATACTTTGTTTAATTCTCTTGTTACACGCACCAAAAGCTCAGATGGACTAACAGGTTTGGAGATAAAATCATTGGCACCTAATTCAAAAGCAGATAGAACGTTCTCTTCATTCCCCGCCGATGAGATAATGATGATAGGTACTTTTGATCCCAGAGTATTTCTTACGTAATCTACCAGCTCTAGACCGGAGAAATAAGGCATCATAATATCACTGACAATGATGTCTGGCATCTTTTTTTCCAATTCTTCCTTCACCTCCCTGCCATCGCAGGACCAGTGTACTTTGTACCCCGCCTTGTCTAGGCGATAGTTGAGCAAGGAAGCCAATAATTCATCATCGTCTGCTAACAAAATATTTTTCATGATTGGTTTTTTTTAATTCTCTTTTCTTAATCGGGTTACTTCAGCATCCAGGGCAAATTCTACCATGGGATATTCTGTTACAAATTGTTGGTACAGAAAGTTCATTTGGTCATAATTCCTGTCATTCACGCAATGTTCATGTAATTGCTGCACCAGAATGAGAAGATTCTGAGTTTGCATCATTGCCAACCCCGATTTTAATTTATGTGTAGAAAATTGTAATTGTTCAAAGTCCTTATTTTGAAGATGCAACTTAGCCTTGCCTATAAACTCGAGCGCATTCCTCTTGTACAATTCTACCAGCTCCGCGAGCATATCTACTTCACCCATGCAATCCTCCAATACTTCCGTAAGATCTAGTTTGGCAAACTCATCTGCTGTAATGGCAGGCTCCTCTTTGGCTTCCAATGTCCCCTGAAAGTGTGTTGATTCCGGCTTTGTAAATCCATATTGAATCAATTTGTCCAGAAGTTCTTCGGGCGTATAAGGTTTTAAGATGAAATCATTTATCCCATCATTGCTCGCTTTTTCTTTATCCTTCACAGTGAAATCGGCCGTCAGGGCCACAACAGGTACCTGTGAAATCCTTTGTTGTTTATTGGCCCTAATGCGTCTGGTAATTTCGTATCCGTCAACTACAGGCATATGCAGATCCATAAATACTACATCAATTAGCTCATCTTCTAATATTTGCAGACCTTCTACCGCATGTTCTGTAATAAAAAAGGTGCATCCCCAACTCTTCAGTCGTTTTTTTATGAGCCATTGATTTAAGGGATTATCCTCAAAAACAAGTACTTTCAAAGTGTCTACAGCTTGTTTATTTTCTTTTTTTCTTGTTTTCATTTTTGAAGGTTGTTTTTTGCCCAAAGCATATTCAAGGCTTATTGTAAACTGTGTTCCTTGCTGCGGTTTGCTGCATACAGAAATAGTACCGCCCAGTCTGTCAACGATCTGTTTCACTATGCTTAATCCAAGTCCGGCCCCACCATATTTAGTAAAAGTATGTTGGTCCGCTTGCCGGAATGCTTCGAAGATATGTTTGAGATCTTCCTGAGGAATACCAATACCGGTATCCGAAATGATGAATTCTATCCTGGCTCTAGTTTCATTAATCCCTGTCATTCTGGTGATAAGGGTAACACTTCCTTTTTCTACCAATTTGATGGCATTTCCCAAAAGATTGAGAAGTACTTGAGATAGCTTTGAGGGATCTCCAATCAGATTCACCGGAATATTAGGATCTGTTTCTACTTCGAAGGCTATATTTTTATCAACGATTAAAGTCTCACACAAATAGGTTATTTCTTTAATGAGATTGTGAATATTAATCGGAACTTCATTGTTTATCTCCGCACTGGCCTCTAGTTTGGAATATTCTAATAATTCATCAATGATCTCCATCAAAAATTTAGAAGCTCCCTGAATAGCATAGACTTGTTCTTGCTGTACTTCATTTAAGGATCCTTCTTGCAGGAGCTCTGCAAAGCCTAATATGCCTTTAAGAGGCGTTCTAATTTTATCGCTTACTTTAGCGATAAGCTTACCTTCCTTCTTATCTGCGGATGCTGCTGAACTACTCTTATCGTGGTTTACGGAGTTGTTTTTAGGGCTTTCGGGCTCAAATCCCCAGATCTTGCCCTCCAACTCATTTTTAAACCTATCAAAGGTTCCTTTTAGTCGGGTTGCTTCTGCTGTGGTTAATTCTTCAAAAGAGAAACTGTTAAGTGCTACTTCTAAATCGGAAATTTGTTCAAGTAGGTTTTTTGATTTCAAGATGTTGGGTTTCGTCAAACAATTCTTTACTAAAATCCCCCTTTAGAAGGGGGCTGACAATAAAATGTTACCTATACTGTGTATTGTGTTGTCAAATTGCTTTATTTGTAGGTCTAAAAAAGCGACTAATGAAGTATTTTATCCAATTTTTAAGCATTTTAACGATGCTATCCTGTGCAGATTCTAAGAAGAATGACAATGAAGATCTAATAACTAAAGCAAAAAGGATCCATGAAGCTGTCATAACGATCGACACGCATGACGACATCAACGTCAAAAATTTTACGGATAGTATTAATTATACCCAACGGCTGGAGACCCAGGTTAATTTGCCTAAAATGACCGAAGGCGGATTGGATGTAGCCTGGTTAATTGTCTATACAGGACAAGATTCTATGAATGCAGAAGGCTACGCAAAAGCAGAAGAGAATGCCATGTCCAAATTTGAGGCTATTCACAGGCTGTGTGAAGAGATTGCACCAGATAAAATTGGACTTGCTCTCACCTCTGATGAAGTGAGATCTATCCATAAATCTGGCAGGAAGGTTGCCATGATAGGTGTGGAAAATGCCTACCCAATTGGAGAAGATCTTTCCAATATTGAGAAATACCAAAAACTGGGGGCACGATATGTTTCCCTTTCTCATAATGGCCATAGTCAGTTTTCAGATTCCAATACGGGAGAAGCAGACAGTGTTTGGTTATACAATGGTTTAAGTGAACTGGGCAAAAAGGCTGTAAATGAATTGAATAGAGTTGGAATAATGATCGATATTTCTCATCCTTCCAAGGCTGCTATGATGCAAATGATAGCCTTGAGTAAGGCGCCAATAATTGCCTCACATTCTTCTGCGAGAGCCCTCTGCAACCACAGTAGAAATCTGGATGACGAACAATTATTGATGCTGAAGGAAAATGGTGGGGTGGTCCAAACTGTAGCATTTAGTTCATATCTGAACACTGAGAAGGACGAGGCCCATTCTGCCTATATGAAAGAACTATATAAGCAGGTAGCAGATTCCCTTGGTTTTCCCTGGTATGAAAGATCTCAATTTCGCTCCCTTACTGCGGAACAGCAAGGCGCCTTTATGGAAAACTACCCTAAAGTAATGAATATCGGAAAGGAATTAGCAACATCAAGAACAGATGTTCCACCTGCAGTAAATGTATCAGATTTTGTAGATCATATAGATTATATGGTAGATCTGATAGGGATTGATCATGTAGGGATTAGCTCCGACTTTGATGGCGGTGGCGGAATTGAAGGTTGGTCCGATGCATCAGAAACACTAAATGTAACCATAGAGCTGGTAAAACGCGGGTATACTGAGGAAGAGATAGGCAAGCTATGGGGTGAAAACCTGTTACGGGTTTTAGACCAGGTACAGGCAGTAGCCAAAGAAATGGGATAACTTAATCATCATCTTCTGCTAGGCGATCTTTGACATACTCTATCTTGGTCTTTCCATGCGGTAAAGGCTTCCCGTCGGGATCCAGATTTACCATGATGATATTGTCTACAGTAAGGATGGTTTCCCTATTCATTTTATTGCGTGCTTCGCATTTAAGGACTATGGAGGTTTTTCCAAATTTTACCACCTTTATTCCTATCTCCACAATATCACCCTGATGGGCCGTACTCATAAAGTTGATCTCTGACATATATTTAGTGACCACCTTTTTGTTCTCTAGTTGAATAATGCTATAGAGGACAGCCTCCTCATCGATCCATGAAAGTAAACGCCCGCCAAATAAAGTCTCATTGGCATTTAAATCTTCTGGTTTTACCCATTTTCTTGTGTGAAATCGCATCGTCTTAATTTTAGTGCAAAAGTACCACAATTTCAAATCCGTCTTCTAAACAAAGTCAATACTTGGTATTAATTATCAATCTTATAATTCAGATCAGATAAAATTGTCAACTCCCAAAAATTGAGGGGTCTGGGCTACTTTATTCATTTGTTAAACAAATCAAAAGTATCTTCTTTAATCCTCGGGAAATTTAGAAATTGGTAAAAATTTTAGTAGAATGATCCTATTTGTAGATATGGACGAGGTTATGGCAGATACCTATAATGCTCATATAGAGCATTACAATGATCGCTTTAAAGAATCGCTTACAAGGGAAGAGTGTATGGGTTTCGAAGTATGGCAGAAAGTACCTGTAGAGAGAAAAGATACCATATGGGAACATTATTACAAAGATGGTTTCTTCAGAAATTTGCGGCCAATAGAGGATAGTATTAAAGTACTGGAGGAACTGAACAAAAAACATTCGGTCTATGTGGCCTCTGCGGCCATGCAATTCCCTAATTCACTTTTAGAAAAGCATCAATGGCTCGATGAACATTTCCCTTTTATTCATTGGAGAAACCGCATCTTATGCGGCGACAAAAAGATCCTGAGAGGAGATATACTCATAGATGACCGCAGTCATAATTTGGAGAACTTTCAGGGAAGGTCTATGATCTTTACTTCCCCACATAACATTCATTCCAAGAATTTTGAACGGATGAACTCCTGGCAGGAAATAGCCAAAGAACTTCTTTAATAAGGGATTTAAAATTTGTTTATAAGGCCGTTAACAAGTAATTCGCTTTTACAAAAAGCTCCTATGTGGATTTTCTAATTTTAGTAAAACTTCAAAGATGAACGATAGATCTACCGAACTTCTGAGGTTTCGGCCCATATTACCAAACGCCCGGGTAACTGAGGAGATGAGTCTGGATGAGCAGTTTCAAAATGCTACCTTAAGGCCCATCATCAAATTCCAGAACAACCTTTTGGTCGCAGCATTCAGAAATTATGCCCACAAGCATAAGAATTCCTTTTACGAACTAACCCTTCCTAAAAGACTGGAATACATAGAGCATGCTGTTCAAAAAGATATGAAATTTCGGAATTCACTCAAGGGGATGATCATTGGTCAATTTACCGTTGAAGAGTACGAAACCTATATTCAAAATTCCTCAGCTCTTAATAAGAGAATGATGAATATGGTAGTTGAAAGAATAAAAGATCAGGTACAATTATTTGAGCTTGCTCCCTTAGTCTAATAGAGATTCTCCATTGAGATTAGTGGTGAGTATATCACTCATAAGATCAAAATAAGGCCGGATCTTTTTAAAGGAGTCGTTTATTTCGTTGAGAAAATCAGCGTTAAATACTTCCGCATCCTTAAAATTCCTAACAAAAATGAATTGCTTCTTACGGATTAGGTCTATGTCCGGATGATCCTTTTCAAAGCCCTTAGGAGCTGTCTTAAGTTCCTCACCCGAAATGCTCCCCCAGGTTTTTTTGAAATCAGCTTCCTCAATTACTTTTCTGAACACAGCAGCATCCATTTCTAATTCTTTTCTTATTCTAAAGAGATCTTCCTTATTTGGGTCCCAAAACCCCGCAGCGATAAATGTCTCACCTGGTTTAAGTCGAAGGTAGTACCCACCGCGCAACCTGCTCCCTGCCCTGGAGAATGAACCCGCGAAGTGCGTTTTATAAGGCGTTTTGTCATTAGAAAAGCGTACATCCCTGTAAATACGGAACATTTTTAATCGCTCAATCTCATCATGCAATCGCATTTGTTCCATCAGCTGCTGATAAAATCCTTTTACCTCTGTCTCCAGCATTTTGTATTGATCTTTATGATCATTGAACCAATCCCTGTTATTGTTGGCAGCCAGGGTCTTAAGAAAAGTAAAAGCCTCTTTATTTATGACGATTTTTCCCATATGGAATGTCTGTTATTCAGATTTATATTAAAGTTAACCTTTTTGAAGGAGGCTATTTTTAATTAATGGTTAATTTTAATTTGTAAATAACGACTATGGACACGCTTACTATCATCAATAAAATAAAGGCACATAAGACACAGCCTAACCTTAGATTTCGACTCAAAAAAGAAACGGAGGCCTTTACAGATCTACTATTTTTATCCCTTTTTGATATAGAAACACCTTTTGATGAAAATTTGCCGATGCTTACCAGGCAATTTGATGGCCTTGTGGAACTGGCTTGTTGGGATCCACAAAAACCCTGTTCTTCTGCCTGGAATGACTATCTACAAACCCTGCCGGCTGTATTAGAGAAACTAAATCTGGATGCGATTGCAATTGCTAGTTGTGACCCTGCATCCTTGTCTATTGAAGAGGTATACCTGGCCTATCCCGGCTTTTATGCGATAGCCATTTACAGGTTGGCACATGAATTATACAAGAAAAAATTTCCGCTGGTTCCCAGACTAATGACCGAATATGCCCATAGACAGACAGGAGTTGACATTAATCCGGGGGCACATATTGGGAAATCATTTTTTATTGATCATGCTACCGGAGTGGTCATTGGTGAAACAGCTGTGATCCATGACCATGTAAAAATTTATCAGGGAGTAACCCTGGGAGCATTGTATGTTGCCAAAGATCTGCGTGAGACAAAAAGACATCCTACCATTGAAAATAATGTGACCATTTATGCCAACGCTACTATTCTTGGAGGGGATACCGTCATTGGGGCCAATTCTATCATTGGGGGAAATGCCTGGTTAACCAAGTCTGTACCTCCAGATTCAACAGTATTTCATTCCCCCGAAATAAAAATCAGAACAAATAATAATGGCAAATAGTTTAACAGATCTAATAGGAAATACCCCTTTGGTAGCATCCAAAGCCTTAAACACCAACCCTAATGTTAGGTTGTATTTTAAGTTAGAAGGACAAAATCCGGGAGGCAGCGTAAAAGATCGTGCGGCATTGAATATGATTGCCGGTGGCCTGGAGAGTGGAAGCTTTACCAGGGATTCAAAATTAATTGAAGCCACCAGTGGTAATACCGGCATTGCCCTGGCGATGATCGCGAGTTTATATGGCTTGTCCATTGAGTTGGTAATGCCCGAAAATGCGACAAAAGAACGCGTACAAACCATGAGGGCTTATGGGGCCACTGTAACCTTAACCAAAGCCGATAGTGGTATTGAAGGAGCGAGAGACTATGCAGAATTGAAGGTCAAGGAAAAAGGTTATATAATGATCAACCAATTCTCTAATGATGACAATTGGAAGGCGCATTACAAAAGCACAGGTCCTGAGATCTGGCGAGACACTCAGGGATCCGTCACCCATTTTGTATCCTCCATGGGTACCACAGGGACCATAATGGGCACATCAACCTATTTAAAGGAACAACAACAGGCAATTCAGATCGTAGGCGTACAACCAACCGACAATTCCAGTATACCCGGGATACGCAAATGGCCCAAAGCCTACCTCCCAAAGATCTTCGATCCTAAACGTGTAGATAGAATTCTGGAGGTGAGCGAGGAAGAGGCAAGGGAAATGACAAAACGCCTTGCAAAAGAGGAAGGTATTTTTGCCGGAATGAGCAGTGGGGGTGCTACGGCAGCAGCGCTTAAACTAGCAAAAGAACTAGACAATGGGGTCATTGTCTCTATTATTTGTGACAGAGGCGACAGGTATTTATCCTCAGATCTTTTCGATTAAAATTCAACGTTTAGTATGAATAAAAAAAATGCACCATAAATGGTGCATTTTGCTTTTGCCCGGAAGAATAGGTTTTATTGTGAGCTATCCACTTTTTCTTCTATCACCTCTTCAACTTCTTCGGCGCCATCTTCAACGGCATCTTCTACTTCCTCTGCTCCTTCTTCCATGCTATCTCCTACTTCTTCAATGGTATCCTCCACCTTTTCTTCTGTTGATTTTGTATCTCTGCAGCCAATGAAAATTAGACTTACAGCAAATAACATTAAACTATTGATAATTAAGCTTCTATACTTCATTTCTTATGATTTTAAATTAATTGATTTATTTATTTTCTTGAACTTTATACTATTACATTGATATATATTCTTCAACCTTAAAGGATATTTCACTTCCATTAGAATCTGTAAATACAAATACCTCTTTTCCGTTGATCAAAGCGTCCTTGGACAGATCTGTATTCTCCATGATCATAAGGTTTTCTCCTTCGCCCAGGGCTACGTAGAGTTCATTGTCATTTAGCAATAAGACAAAGTCTGAAGTAACATCGGCATTATAACTAAACCGGATCATTTCATCAAAGTCATCATCCTCATCCAGATCTATTTTTACCGTTTTATAGATGGTCTTCTTTGGAATTACTCTATCCTGATCCACTTTCCCTTTGTCTTCACTTTGGAATTGCATTTCCTGCGTTTGCGCTGTATTAATACGCACCGTGTTTTTGATCATTTCTCCATCCTCATAGAGTTTATATGTTTTTTCTGTGGTTTCAAGGGCTACTGTATCTATTCGTAAAGTCCTTGGTTCTTCCTGTGTATTACTTTCCTGAGCATATCCCAACGAAGTTGTTAGCAGACTCAGTAAAGCGAATGATAAATATGTTTTTAAATTTTTCATGTTATTGTTTTAAAGATTACTATTTATTTTATTAATTCCGTATGGACTAGTTATTGGAGAATGCTTCAGCAACTTTTCCCGGCTTAAGATCGAGCCCGTTATTAAATTCAAGGGTCCGTATAGGGAAAGGAATATTAATATTTTCCTTATCAAATGCTTTTTTCAAGGCTTTGATCACGGTGTTTTTGGCTCTTAGTTTTTCTATAGCGCTTTCACTAGTTATATAAAATCTGGTGATAAAGTTTATGGAACTGGCTCCAAATTCCTCATAGTAAAATTCCACTTCATCCTCTGAAGACACCTGCTCAATTGCCTTGTTGATCGTACTTTTTGTGAGTGCTTCAACACGGTCCAGATCAGATTCATACCCAACTCCACATTCCAAGACCACACGCATTTTATTAGTGAGGGTAAAGTTTTTCAAGGGATTTTCTAATATGGTCTTATTAGGTATGATCACTTTATTGTTGTCTGCCTCCTTTATGATAAAATTGTTTAAATTAATTTTGATCACCTCTCCGGCAAAACCATTTGTTTCTATCCAATCTCCTATTCGAATATTTTTTCTAAACGAGAGTACAACTCCAGAGATCGTATTAGACAGAGTTCCTTGCAATGCAAGACCCACCACTAATCCTGCTACACCGGCTCCTGTTAATAGAGACATTAATGCGTCATTGAGATCTAAGATACTCAGTGCCAAAAATAATCCCACAAGAACAACAAAAACGGTGGTTATATTAGATATTAAGTTGGTGATTGACTTCTGGGGCACCCGTTTTTGGACTAATTTGGTAACTCCTTTACTTGTATACCTAGCTATAAAGTAGGCGCTAAACAGCACAACCAATGCCAGTACAATATTGGGTAAATTTTCCATAAAGGTAGTCCCCCAACCTTCTAGTTTTCCTACTAATATATCTAATGATGATTTTACTTCTTCTTCCATATTTCTTCTTATATTTTTATTATTAATAATTCTATTTCCTCAGCAATAAAGGGCATTAATTCATTGAAGTTTTGTTTAATTCTCCCTTTTTATCCTTATTCCATGCATGCAGCATCCAGCTTGTTTTTTCCATTTCGCGAATGTAAGCACCCATTAAATCTATTGTTCCTTCATCTTTTATTGCTTCCGCTTTGGCTATAACTTCGGACATTTGTTTTAATAAAATGTTATGGGCCTGCAAGATCTCATCAACCATTTCTCTGTCTTGCAATTTTCCTGAGCTTTCCTTAATTCTTGCTGTTTTCAGATATGCACTGAGATTGCTCATTGGGTGATATCTGAGCGTTAAAATTCTTTCAGCGATCTCATCTATCTTTATTCTGGCATCTGTATACATTTCCTCAAATTGATCATGGAGATCAAAAAAGTTTCTTCCCAGAATATTCCAGTGAAAGTTTCTTAATTTTTGGTAATACAAATGATAATCTGCCAGCAGGGTATTTAACTCAATAACTACGGGCAATAGGTGTTCCTCTTTGATATTTAAATAATTCATAGTATAATTTTTAATTAAAGTATATGTGTCTGTTGGATGAAAAGTCTTTGGAGTGTCACTTGGATCGTGACTTGTCTGGCGAATGCCTTTAAAAAGTGTTTAATAACTATCCAACACCCTTAATATAAGGGCTATATGAAATTTGTCAACTCATTTAACGATCTTTAACAATTTTTAAGAATAATTAACATAAGCAGATGTTAATGAGCGGAGAGAATGTTAAAATATTTAGCACTTAAATCACGCTTTTTGGCATGTTTTTTAAATCGGCAAGTATACTTTTCAATCTGTAATCAAGAGTGAATCAATAGCATCTGTGTAAATTTTAAAGGTGCTAAGATTATTGTGCTCCCCACCTTTAATAACAATATATTCCGCATCCTTACCTTTCAGGCTACGGTATAGCTTTTCAGAAGATTGGATAGCCACTACTCTATCCTGGTCACCATGAAGAATTACAATGGGGCACTTAGCCGTCTGCAGATACTGGTACGACTTAAATTGATATTTCAGAAGGGAGCTCATAGGAAGAATTGGAAACCTATCTTGTGCAACATCGAGCAAACTATAAAAAGGTGTTTCAAGAACCAGTAATGATGGGGTGTGCTCCGAAACCAAATAAGAGGCCATGGCCGTTCCAAGTGACCTGCCATACACAATAATTTCTTCTTCTTTGTATTGTGCAACAACGTACTGATAAAATAGTCGTGCATCACTTAATAGAGCTGCTTCACTTAAGCTTCCAGTGCTTTTACCATAGGTCCTGTAATCCATTATTACTACATCGTAATTCAATTTCACAAAATATTGAACCACTTCTCCCCAACGAGACAAGTCACCGGCATTCCCATGAAAATAAAGGATTACCCCAAGAGGATCTTTTCTTTTAAAATGCAGGGCATTCAGTTTTGATCCATCATCTGCAGTCAGATAAAACTCTTCAAAGGGCTCGTCAAAAGAAAAACTGTAATTAGCAGGCAGTTTACTTGGCAAAAAAATAAGTTTTTCCTGTAAGAAATAGAGCATAGTTACAATAATTAGGACAGCTGCAATAAGGCCCAATAAGACCCTTTTTACTTTAAGCATGGCGCTTTGATTCATTGTGTTTTACATGAATACTAGAACCTTCCAGGTTTACTTTTTCAGGTTTTGAAGTTATGATATCATTCAGCATTTTATGATACGCTTCAAACGTATTCAAATCCTTGTGCCCACCTCCGATTACAGTGTAGAGGGTGGTATTCGCAGGATTCACCTTTGATAATTTTACACTGGTTTTATAGGGGATAAGATTATCATCTGTGCCGTGAATGATATGTATTGGACAATTCACATATTTTAACCATTTATATGTTGGCATTGGAAATTTAAGTAAGAGGGATAAAGGCATAAAAGGAATATATTTCTTTGCCATGTGTTTTAAACTATAGTAAGGAGCGTCCAGAATAAGCATTCTGGGATTGTTCATAGAGGCTAGCTTGGCAGCAAACCCGGAACCCAAAGAACGTCCGTATAGAATAATATACCTTTCATCTACCTTCTGTTTTATTTTGTCATAGATCACCTGCATATCGCGTTTTATAGCCTTTTGCGTGCGCCTTCCGGTACTTTTCCCAAACCCCCGATAGTCTACCATGAGTACGTCATACCCGTGTCTGGTAAAATCTACCGCAAACTTCCCCCAGCCTTTAATACTTTTTGAGTTCCCCTTGAGGTAGAACACAATTCCCTTAGGGTCCTTTGCTTTAAACCTCAAGCCATTGATCACGGCACCATCCCGAGTTTCTATATTGTATTCTTCGGTCTCCTGGTGTTCGTAATAGAACTGAAAATCTGCAGCCAGTTTCTCCGGTTTAAACATGAGGTAGTCTTGTAAAATATAGACCAACAGACTTATCAGGAAATAAGCTGCAACAAGAAAGATCATAAAATACCCCCACAATGGCATACAGTACTATTTCCTATTAAGTTACAATTTCTGGCAAAAGCAGATTAATACGCCAGATGTTCTAATTTCTTAGCTCAGATCCAACGTTTTCTTTTAAAATATATCAGCATAAATATGAGAATCACAAACATGCCACCCAAAACCACAAAATATCCATTTTCCATATGTAGTTCGGGCATATTGTCGAAGTTCATCCCATAGACACCTGCAATAAAAGTAAGGGGAATAAAGATTGATGCCATTACCGTCAGAACCTTCATTACCTCATTCATTTTGTTGCTTACGTTACTCATATACATTTCCATAAGACTCATAACCATTTCCCTATATATCTGAAGAGATTCATTGATCTCCAAACAATGATCTAATACATCTCTCAGAAATAATTTAGTGTCCTTCTTTATTAAAGGATGTTCTGTATCTATTAGCCTGCCTATTAATTCTCTTACGGGAGCAATATATCTTCTAATGCGCAACACCTCTTTTTTAAGCTCCTGAATCTTATGTGCCGTTTTAGGTTTTGGTTTCTGATAGACCTCTTCTTCCAATATTTCCATCCGTTCGCTTATGCTTTCCAGTATCGTGAAATAATGATCGATAATGGCATCTAGCAATGCAAAGAACAAATAGTCTGCTCCCCTACTCCTAATCCTCCCTAGCTTGCCTCTCAAACGTTGCCTAACACCGTCAAAAACATCCTGATTTAATTCCTGAAAAACAAGGATCTCTTTTTCAAATAAAGTAATGGCCACATGTTCCACCACTATTTTCTGTTCCTCATCCAGATACATCATCTTAAATACCCCAAAAATATAGTGGTCATATTCATCTATCTTGGGCCGTTGATCTGTATGAACTGCATCTTCGAGTGTCAACGGATTTAATTGAAATACTTTTCCTAATTTTTCTATATAGACTTCATCGCTTAAACCAACCAGGTTGATCCATTTTATTTCATCGTTCTTTTCCTCCAGTAGCGTTTCTATATGCACCGGACTATATTCTTCCAGGGTGTCTGGAGAATAAGAGATCACATCCAGCGTGCTTATTGAATTATCCCTATTCCCCGTATAGGTAATAGTCCCGGGAGCTTTCCCTAATTTCTTACGAATCTTAGATTTCTTTTTCTGTGTTAGTATAATTGGTAATTGCATTTTAGCCATAGGTAAAGACTTTCATTAAAGATATAAACAAAATAACGCTACTTGAACTTCATGTTCTTTAAAAATAATCCGGAACCGGGAGCAACATAAGGAATTAGCATCTTATCATTTGCTGTAAGTGCCTTTCGTAGAGTGTCTAATTCCACTTCTCCTTTTCCTAAAAGTACCAGGGCGCCCATCATCATCCGGATCTGATATCGCATAAAACCAGCTCCTTTAACTGAAAGCAAATAACTCTTTTCGGGAAAAAAATTAGCCGTAAACTCTTTGTTCTCTGTAATCTCGCAATGATCAATGGTGCGTGTTACTTTAGTATTGGGCTGGATCCTCGCTGTAAAATTTTGAAAATTATGTGTGCCTTCAAAAATTTTGGCGGCCTTCACCATTGCGGAAAGATCCAGATCATCCAGGAAATTAGCCATGAAAGGTGCACAGAATGGATGATTCTTGGAACCGTATGAAAATACATAAACATACTCTTTGATCTTGGCGCTTTGAATGATATTATGTTCAGGATTAGCCTCTTCTATATCTAATATCCGAATGTCTGATGGGAGGTTCTTGTTAAAATCACGCACAAAAGATTGCAAGTCTTCAATGGGTTCTACAGGTGTCAATAATTGAAATGCCATTTTCATGGCTGAAACCTTCGCATCTGTCCTTCCAGCGCCAAGGATTTTATATTGTTTTCCGGGATCAATAAATTTGAGCGTTTTTAGAAGCATTCCTTCCAGTGTTTTTTGTCCCGGCTGCTTTTGCCATCCACTGTACCTAAAACCTAAGTATTGCACCCATACCAAATAAGCATACTTCTTCCGATTCATTTTTCTTATAAAGTCTATAAATATAACCATTCCTCATCTTACCAAACTAAGTAGTACCCTCTCCTAACAAGTAACTTACTCTTGCCGGAGGCGTTACCTGACATTTCCAATTCCCCGTAACAGATTATTTAAATTTTTTGTAATTTGGAGATACAACTAAACAAACTAAGATGAGCAAAAATGCAACTACAAAACCACCGGTATGGTTCTGGATAGTCAGCGTGCTGGCACTATTATGGAACCTAATGGGCGTCATGAATTATTTGGGAAGCACCTTTATGAAAGAGGCAATGAAAGCAGAAATGACCCCTGAACAAGTTAATTTAATGGAAAGCACTCCGTCATGGGTTACAGCCGCCTTTGCCATAGCAGTTTGGTTTGGTGCCGCTGGTTGTATAGGACTATTACTTAGAAAAAAATGGGCTAAATCTGCGCTGGGTATGTCTCTTATAGGGATACTGGTGCAAACCGGGTATGGTTTTTTTATGACCAATGCTACTGAAGTTTACGGTCAAACCGAAGCTTTCATCATTCCGCTGATGGTTATTTTCATAGGTATATTGCTAATATTTTTCGCCCGCTTATCTGAACGCAAACTGTGGATCTTATAAGACTCCATTGCAATAGCAAGGGTGATTTTTTTGGAATAAGGCAAAAATATCCTTCTTCTGATCTGATTTAAATCTTCAAATGAGCAAACTGGTAGTAAGCTTACTTATTGGAAATAACCAATGAACGCAAGTCCTGTTTTAAAAAGGATTGAAATTGTAGATGCCCTGCGTGGTTTTGCATTGGCTGGTATAGTCATTGTACATATGGTTGAGAATTACATTGCGGCACCAGTTCCGGAGGGAGCTATGGAAGCATCTCACCTGGGCCTTCCCGATTATCTGATAGATGGTTTTATTTTCCTTTTTCTCAGAGGTAAATTTTTTGCTTTGTTCTCTTTCCTCTTTGGCTTAAGCTTTTTTATTCAAATGGATAAAGCGCAGCAAAAAGGGTTGAATTTTGGAGCACGATTTTTATGGCGGTTACTATTATTATTGGGTATTGGCTATATTCATAGTCTTTTTTACAGAGGTGACATTCTTACCATATACGCTCTATTAGGAATCCTTTTGATCCCTTTCTACAAACTTAATAATAGGTGGGTACTCGGTATATGTGCTTTGTTATTTCTCGGTGTTGGACGAGCTCTGATCTTCATATTTTTTGGAGGGAACAATCTTTTTACGGAGGGTGAATTTTTGCCAGACAATCCGGTGATAATAAATTATTATAACACCTTAATGAACGGGTCATTATACGATGTGTTCAGGAGCAATGCCTGGGATGGCCATATTATGAAGATGGATTTTCAATTAGGGATCTTTTCAAGGGGATATTTAACATTTGGATTTTTCTTATTAGGGCTGTTTGTTGGCCGTATTCAGTTTTTCAGGAATTACCTAACCCGTATAACTGAAATTAAACGGCTGCTATATAGTTCTATAGGATTATTCATTTTATCTATACTTATAGCTGTCTTTTTCTTTGCACAAATTGGCCCGGAAGTGACCTTGGATAATTGGTATGCCATGATTGGTCTCACTGCCTACGATCTTAATAATTTGGCCATGACACTGATTATCCTGAGCCTTTTTTTGATGGCTTATAGAGGCGGCAAGCTGCAACGTTGGTTAGAACACTTTATTCCTTATGGCAGAATGGCGTTGACCAATTATATAGTACAGAGTATTATTGGAACTTTTATTTTTTATGGCTGGGGACTTGGCTATCTGGGAGAAATAAGAAATTTATATATATTCTTTATGGCGATCCTCTTTATTGCTCTTCAAATGATGTTCAGTACCTGGTGGATGCGCAGCTTTTATTATGGTCCCTTGGAATGGCTATGGCGAAGTCTTACCTATTTTAAATTCTTTCCGATGAAAAGGACATGATCAAAATGTTATTGGCAGAGCTTTAAGGTGGTAACAATGTCCATACACCACACTTTTTTACCCATACTCAACATTCCTTACCGTTCACCGATTTGTTTAAAATAAAGCGCTCTAACTACCCGTTCTAAGATCGGAAAAACAACACAATCCCAAGTCACCTACTTTATGAAGCACCTTATGCGACTTATTACCTGGAAAAAGTGCTTTATATTTAGCTTGAGTATTCTACCCCTCCTAATTTTCTTCAGTTTCTACGGTCTTTATACCAACAAATTCTATTTTCTAAAAGTAGATAATTACATATTCTCACTCCTGATGATCATTCATGCATGGTTTTTAAATGCATTATATCATTTAGAGAAGGAACCTCATGAACATATGAACCTTACCCGCAATTTAGAATATGTTATGTATGCTATCTTTTTGGTGTATCTATTTAAAATAGCGGAAACTTCCTATATCCTTCTGGGGTATTTTGAATATTCAGAACTTGTGTTACCTCAAACATTTTTACCGGTCGGACTCTTTATTCTGAGCCTTCAAATCGCTTTATTGATAATTACCTTTGCTACTTTTAAACTAAGAAGGGAACATATTGGCCCATATCGTTTTGACAGGGTCCACAAATAACAAGCCTCATGAAAGAAACATGAGACCTATGTGCTATGGCAGCACAAAAAACCCCGCTTTTTGCGGGGTTTTTCTATAGTTTACTTATAAAACCACCATATAGATCTTTTAGCTGATATCCTTTTGTATATCTGTGCTTACTCAATTTCTTATTTACTACCAGCCCCCAAAGTAAAAATTCCTTTAGAAAATAAGAATCGCTTTTAGATACCTTAGGTTGATGTTTGTCAATTAATTCTTGCAACGGAGGAATACTATCTAGCGCTTTATGATATTCCGCATCGGTTTGGTCATCAAGCAATTCAATGCCCTCCCGATCAAAGAACCAAAGGATAAGATCATCATACGGTCCGTCCGTATCTTTTTGTTCCAATTTTAAAATTGCCGGGAAATAATTTGGAAAGAGACTTTTAACTGCATCATCGAGCAACATAAGAGCTACGGTATCTGCCCCTTCCTGCTCCCCTTCATATACCAATTCTATTTTACCGGTAATAGCCGGAATGACACCCATAAAATCGGACAGGCGAACGCTTGTTTTATCAATATCCTGCGAAAGTGCCCTGCGCTCTGCAGTGCTCAGAAGATTTTCATAGGCAGTTATACTCGTCCGGGCACTTACACCACTCTTAGCATCCACAAATTCACTGGTTCTGGCTTCAAAGCTGATCTGTTCCAATAGATCCTTGGCCAAATTAGGAACATACACTGTATCTGCTTGGCGCTCGTCTAGCCGAGCTTCCTGTTCAGTGATCTTTCTGGCAATTGCTATCTCTTTTGGATAATGGGTTAATATTTGTGACCCTATTCTATCTTTTAAAGGAGTAACTATACTTCCCCTGTTAGTGTAATCCTCAGGATTTGCAGTGAACACAAATTGAATATCGAGTGGCAGCCGAAGTTTAAAACCCCTGATTTGAATGTCGCCTTCCTGTAAAATATTAAACAAAGAGACCTGTATACGGGCCTGCAGATCCGGAAGTTCATTGATCACAAAAATACAGCGATTGGCCCTGGGGATCATCCCAAAATGTATCACCCTGTCATCAGCATACGATAATTTAAGATTGGCAGCTTTAATTGGATCAACATCCCCTATAAGATCGGCTACCGTTACATCTGGTGTGGCCAGTTTTTCGTAGAACCGTTCATCTCTGTTCAACCAGAAAATAGGAGTTTCATCTCCTTTTTCCTCAATAAGTTGTCTGCTATATCTGGAGATAGGTTTCAACGGATCATCATTAATCTCTGATCCTTCAACTACAGGGATATATTCATCCAACAAATGAACCATAAGTCTTGCCAGTCGTGTTTTAGCCTGCCCTCTCAGCCCCAAAAGATTTATGTTATGCCGGGAAAGGATAGCGCGTTCTAATTCCGGAATTACTGAGTCTTCGTATCCCCAAACACCCGTAAAAGAATCTTTTCCTTCTTTGATCCTTTGTCTTAAATTATTTCGCAACTCATCTTTGATACCAATAGAGGTGTATCCTGCTTTTTTTAAAGCTCCTAATGTTTTTATCTTCTTGTGATCTAATTTCATATGCAATGGCTGTTTTCTTTTTTCTTTAGCAATTATTTTAATCTCTTACGTCTGTTTTGTTCATAATCCTCAAAGATCATCTCTCCCAAACCATGTAAGCCAGTGAAAAGTGCCTTCCCTTTGTTGGCTTCAGTGAAATGTCTTACAAACTGCATTAAATATGGGTCCTGGGCAATCATAAAGGTCGTAATAGGGATATGTAACTTACGTGCCTGCCTGGCCATATTGTAGCATTTCTCAACAATTAAATCATCTAGTCCCACACTATTTTTATAATACGTACCATCTGGCATTCGCAAACAACTTGGCTTTCCATCAGTGATCATAAAGATCTGTTTGTTGGTGTTCTTTTTCCTTCGCAACATATCCATAGCCAATTGCAATCCGGCTACTGTATTGGTATGATACGGCCCTACTTTCAAGTAAGGAAGATCCTTAATCGGAATTGGCCAGGCATCGTTCCCAAAAACAAGAATATCCAGGGTGTCTTTTGGGTATCTTGTAGTGATCAACTCCGCCAGGGCCATGGCCACCTTTTTCGCCGGTGTAATCCTGTCTTCACCATATAAGATCATGCTATGGCTTATGTCTATCATTAAAACGGTGCTCATTTGAGCCTTATGGTGGGTGTCTTCTATAACCAGGTCATCTTCAGTCAGGGAAAAACCATCCAGACCATGATGTATTTGCGCATTTTTTAAACTCTCCGTCATGGAGATCCTATCCAGTGAATCTCCATAGTGATATTCCCTGAAATCGCCTGTGTGCTCATCCCCTATCCCGGCTTTGCCCGTTCTATGGTTGCCTGTACCACTACGTTTAATTTTACCAAAGATCTGCTCCAGAGCTCTCTGCCTTATAATACGTTCCATCTTAGCGGTAATCGACAAAGACCCATCTCCGGGCTTCCCTTTTCCGTCTCCTCCTTCACCCTGCTCTATTTCTTCACGTAAATAGCCCTTGGCCTTAAGGTCTTCAATAAAATCATCAATGGTATAGTTTTCATCTGTTAGATCGTATTCCTTGTCTAGTTCCCGAAGCCAATCTAAGGCTTCATCCACATCTCCCGAAGTATGTGTAATTAACTCTTGAAAAATATCAAAAAGTTTCTCAAACGGGGTTTGATCCGGAGCATTATATGCGGTGAATCGGAAGCCGGTTCTTGTAATCATAGCCATCCTATAAAAATACTACATTTCACAAAATGCCCGGATCTTTTATAGAAACCTTAACGGTTTGATCTATTTTCGTTTTAATGATACCTCTGACAGCTAGATTATTAAAAGTTTTTATCCAAACTCCACCGCTTTGGTTAGATCAGCAATTTGGTATAAAGCAGTTTGTGTTTCCTGAGATCGATTATGTTGCTGTACATGATGGTAAAGTCCCCGCCAACATGCGCTTAGGGCATAAAATGGAACATATTTTTAAGAATTGCCTGGAAGGTCAGCGTATCTATAAACTTCTGGCACATAATGTGGCCGTAAAAAGAGACAACAGGACGCTGGGGGAAATTGACTTCCTGTTAAAAGACCTGAGAGATGGGAGTTTTCTTCATTTGGAATTGACCTATAAATTTTATGTGATAGATCCCACCCTCGGACCACCTATGCATCAACTCATAGGCCCCAACAGGAAGGATACCTTCAATTCCAAGTTAGAGAAGCTTACAAACAAGCAGTTACAGCTTCCATTTTTAAAGGAAGGAAAAGAACAATTAACATTGCTGGATATAGAATCTGCAGACCTTAAACAAGAAGTCTGTTTTAAAGCGCAATTATTTGCTCCCTATCATCATGCTGAGATGCTTATCAAACCCTTTAACAAGCATTGTATTGCAGGGTTCTGGCTTCCTTTTGAAATGTTTACCTTCTCTGAATTCAACCCGTATGAGTATTATATACCTTCCAAAGATGAGTGGATCATAAATCCCTATGATAAAGGCTCTTGGATATCTTATGATGAACTGTTACTAGAACTAAATAATCTTATGTTCAGAAAGCGATCGCCCATGGTTTGGATGAAAAAAGAAGAGGCTGTTTTTGAAAAATTCTTTGTTGTTTGGTGGTAGCTTTAGATCTTTGCTAAATTGGCAAAAATTCTGATCATTGCCTCTGCTCCAAAACTTTAACAACGTCCTCCAGGCCAACTCCTTTGGCTCGTAACAAGATCAGATAATGAAAAAGCAGATCGGCTCCTTCATTTAGAAAGCGTTCTTCATCAGAATCTTTGGCTTCAATAACAACTTCCACTGCCTCCTCTCCTACTTTTTGTGCAATTTTATTAATTCCCTTTTCAAAAAGCGAGGCCACATAACTCTTTTCAGAAGTAGCATTTAGTTGTCTATCTGCAATAACGCCTTCCAGCTCGGTTAGAAAGCCATATGATGCCTTGTTCTTTGTGTTCCAGCAGGTATCCGATCCTTTATGGCAGGTAGGACCATTAGGCGTAACAGACACAAGTAGTGTATCCTGATCACAATCTTCCTTTATTGCTACTACAGTAAGAAAATTTCCACTTTCTTCCCCCTTTGTCCAAAGTCGGTTTTTTGTCCTGCTGTAAAAGGTAACCTTTCCTAAATCCAGGGTTTTATCCAGGGCTTCCTGATTCATATAGCCCAACATAAGTACATTTTTTGTTATGGCGTCCTGTATGATGGCAGGTACAAGGCCATCTTTATTTTTATTAAAATCTACTTTCATTTTAGGTTTTTTTAATGTCCTTATATCTTATTACGACCGCATAGGGATGTTCCTTTCAATTAGGTAATTCTTGAGGTCCCTGATTTCTATTTCTTTAAAGTGAAAAACGCTGGCAGCCAAGGCAGCATCTGCCTTACCCTTTAAAAAGGTGTCAGCGAAATGTTCCATATTCCCTGCCCCTCCAGAAGCAATGATAGGGATGTTTAAGGTCTCTGATAATTCTGCAAGTGCCACATTGGCAAAACCATTCTTTGTTCCATCATGATCCATGGAAGTAAAGAGAATCTCTCCCGCACCCCTCTCTTCCACCTCTTTGGCCCAAGCGAATAGTTCTATCTCAGTGGGCACCTTTCCCCCAACCAAATGTACCTTCCAGGTGTTGTTTATTCTTTTGGCATCAATAGCCACAACTATGCATTGGGAGCCAAATTTTGCTACTAATTGATTGATCAAATCCGGATTCTTAACGGCTGATGAATTGATAGAGATCTTATCTGCCCCATTATACAGGAGGGTGCTAACATCTTCCACCGAAGAAATTCCCCCGCCCACTGTAAAGGGAATATTCACCTTTTCTGCTACCCTTTTTACCAGATCCGCCAGCGTCTTACGTTCTTCCTCTGTTGCTGAGATATCCAGAAAGACCAATTCATCTGCGCCTTCTTTTGCATAGCGCTGTGCCAGTTCTACAGGGTCGCCAGCATCGCGAAGATCTACGAAGTTGACACCCTTTACGGTACGCCCATTCTTTATATCCAGACAAGGAATGATCCTTTTGGTCAGCATTTATTTCTCGTTTTTTGTATTTAGATCGAAGCCCTCATAAAAGCCAAGATCTTTATTTTTTAAAATCTTGGTCCAAAAGGCGATCTGGCCTGTATGGTAAGACAAGTGTTCTACTACATGCAACACAATGCCCTGCCCACTTAGTTTAAATCCTTGTACAGAATAGGTTTTGATTAATTCCTCATCCTTTAATCTGTGCAGCACCGTTTTAACCTCGTCCATAAGCTCCTCTAACATATGGTTTAGTTCTTTTGCATCATAACTATGCGTCTCAGAGAATTCCAGATCGCGTTGCCTATGATCTTCCACTCCTTCCAATCCGGCCAGTATGTACTGGGTGATGTTTCCTTTTAGATGAATAATGATATTTCCTATGCTATTAGATGCTTTATTGGGTTTTTTCCATAGGTCTTCAGCAGACAAGAGGGCTGTACTTTTGGCGATCATGCGCAGGCTTTCGTCCATTCTATAAATGGCGTTCTCTACAAAGTCTTTTCCCAGGGCGGATCTGTTGTCTTTCATGATGTCAAAATAAATTCTTCCAATTGTTTCAAACTAATTCTGTTCTCATAAATAGCCTTCCCAATAATGGCTCCTTCACAACCCAGGTCCTTTAATGCGTGCAGATCCTCATATTTGGCAATACCCCCGCTGGCAATCAGCTTTATCCCTGGCACTTGTTTGTCCTCTGAATCACCAAGATTAACCGGAATTTCTACTTGTGCTGTTTTCTGTATGATCTTTTTGTAAAGGACTAGAGAAGGGCCCTCCAGCATTCCATCCTTACTAATATCTGTGCAAATTACATATTGAATTCCTACTTTCTGATAGCCCTTAATAAAAGGAATCAATTCTTCAGTGGAAGACTCCTGCCATCCGGAAACAGCTATCTTTTCATCCATGGCATCGGCTCCTAAAATTATCTTCTCCGGACCAAACTGCGATAACCATCCCAAAAAAGTTGGCCTGTCCTTTACTGCAATGCTGCCGCCAGTAATTTGATCTGCTCCCGAATTAAAGGCAATCTTAAGATCTTTATCCGATTTTAAACCTCCGCCAAAATCTATCTTTAAAGATGTTTTGGAGGCAATTTGTTCTAATACCTTGTAATTAACAATATGCTTCGACTTGGCACCATCGAGATCCACCAAATGCAGGTGCGTAATTCCATGTGCCTCAAATGTCTTGGCCACTTCTAAGGGATCTTCATTATAGACTTTCTTTGTGGAGTAGTCTCCCTTGGAAAGTCGGACACAACTCCCTTCTATGATATCTATGGCTGGAATAATCCTCATTATTAATGTCTTATAAATTTTATAGGGTCACAAAATTCTTGAGAATCCGCTCCCCTGCCTCGCTGCTCTTTTCCGGATGAAACTGTACTCCCCAGAAATTATCCTTGCACATGGCACTGCTGTACAAAAGTTCATAGTCTGAAACTGCAATGGTCTCCTCACATAAGGGCGCATAATAACTGTGCACCAAATAAATGTATTCCTTCTCAGCAACATCCTTAAATAGTGGCGTTTTTAAGTCAGTGATCTGATTCCAGCCTATTTGAGGTACTTTCACTTTGTTCGAAAACTTAACGACATCCACATCAAATATTCCTAAGCCCTTTGTATCTCCTTCTTCCGAATACCTGCACATAAGTTGCATCCCCAGGCAAATCCCCAAAACCGGCTGTTTAAGTCCGGGAATTACAGCATCTAAACCACTTTCCTTTAATTTGGTCATGGCACTACTTGCCTCTCCAACACCGGGAAATATTACTTTATCTGCCTGCTCAATGATATTTTTATCACTGCTTAAAATAGCTGTATAGCCAATTCGTTGCAAAGCAAATTGTATGCTTTGTATGTTCCCTGCCCCATAATCAATAATCACTATTTTCATAACAACCTCTTATAACATGCCTTTGGTAGAAGGCAAAATCATCTTTTCCTGATCTCGTTTTACTGCCATTTTTATTGCCTTGGCAAAAGCCTTGAAAATAGCTTCTATCTTATGGTGTTCATTGGTTCCTTCTGCCTTTATATTGAGATTTGCCTTGGCTCCATCTGTAAAGGATTTAAAGAAATGATAGAACATTTCTGTGGGCATATCCCCTATTTTTTCTCGCTTAAAATCTGCATCCCAAACTAACCAATTACGGCCCCCAAAATCAATAGCAACTTGTGCCAGGCAATCGTCCATAGGAAGACAAAAACCATAGCGTTCAATTCCCAGTTTAGAACCCAGGGCTTCTGAAAAGACCTCTCCCAGGGCTATAGCGGTATCTTCTATGGTATGGTGCTCATCTACCTCTAAATCTCCCGCAACCTTAATGTTGAGGTCTAATTGTCCATGACGTGCCAACTGATCTAACATATGATCGAAAAAGGCAAGTCCGGTTGAAATATTTGAATTCCCTGTCCCATCTAAATTCAATTCAATGGCAATCTGTGTTTCCTTGGTATTACGAGTATGGGAGGCAATTCTGTTTTCGCCTAAGAGGTATTTATATACAGCTTCCCAGGAATCTGTTTCTAAGGCAATATAAGATCTCACCTCCTTTTGATCTATAGTAACCTCATTACTCCCCAGGTCCAGATTATTTTGAATGAAAATACCTTTGGCACCAAGGTTTTTTGCCAGTTCTATATCGGTTAACCTATCTCCTATTACATAAGAATTAGGCAGATCATACTCTTCCGAAAAATAGTTGGTTAAAAGTCCGGTTGCCGGCTTGCGTGTCTCAGCATTTTCATGTGGATATGTTTTGTCTATCAATACCTCCTTAAATACGATCCCTTCCTGTTCCATGGTATGCATAATAAAATTATGAACCGGCCAAAAAGTGTCTTCGGGATATGACTCTGTTCCTAAGCCATCCTGATTAGTGATCATTACCAATTCATAAGAAAGCTCTTTGGCTATTTTACCCAGAAAAGTAAATATACCCGGATAAAATAGTAGCTTTTCAAAGGAGTCTATCTGTTCATCGGCAGGCTCTTTAATAAGCGTACCATCCCGGTCAATAAACAATACCTTTTTTTTCTGAACTGTTTTCATATTATTTCTTTTAGCGCCTTTATCAAACTCTCATTTTCAGATGGTGTGCCCACGGTAAAACGGAGAGTGTTTTTACAAAGGGGTTGCCCGGAACGGTTTCTAACGATAATTCCCTTGTTTAATAGTTGCCTATATCTACTATCTGCATCATCCACTACGGTCAAAAGAAAATTGGCCTCACTAGGGTATATATGCTGAACAAAGGGAATAGTTCTTAGGGCTATTTCCAGTTTTTTGCGTTCTTCGATAATTGTGGCTACCTCCTGTTCCACTTCATTTTTCATCAGCAATCTTTCCTGTGCCTTTATTTGTGTTAGTCCATTTACATTATAAGGTGGCTTAATCTTATGTAAGATATCTATGATCAATTTAGATGCAAAGCAAGAGCCCAGTCTAATGGCTGCCATACCATAGGCTTTAGATAAGGTTTGAGTAACTATCAGGTTTTTATATTTCGATAGGTCACCCAACCAGCTTTCTTCTGTTGAGAAATCAATATACGCTTCATCTATCACCAGCAGGCCATGAAAATGGGCCAACAATTCTTTGATCTGATCTTTAGGAATACAGTTCCCCGTTGGATTATTAGGGGAGCACAGAAAGATCATTTTAGTATTGGCATCTATTGTTTGAAGGATCTCTTTTACATCTAATGTAAATGTTGGTGTCAATAGTACCTTTCTGTTCTCAATATTATTTAGTGATGCCAGAACACTGTACATGCCATAGGTAGGAGGTACTGTAATGACATTGTCTATGGAAGGTTCGCAAAAGGCACGGAAGAGAAGATCGAGTACTTCATCACTACCATTTCCAAGTAAGATACATTCTTGCTGAGCTCCTTTAATACCGGCCAATGCTGATTTCAGGGATCTTTGTTGAGGATCGGGGTATCTATTGACCCCATTTTCATTTGGATTTTCATTGGCATCTAAAAAGATCTTTTCGGAGCCATCTGAAACGTATTCATCTCTGGCAGAAGAATAGGGTGCCATTGACTTTACATTCTCCCGAACCAGCCGATCTAAATCAAACAAAGATTTCTTCTCCCCACTCATGAGTTCACCCAATTAGTTTCCTATTCCCTTTAATTTGTTCAAACGAAGTGTAACCGCATTTTTATGTGCTTCTAAGCCTTCTGCTTCGGCCATAATTTCTATGGTTTCACCTAAAGAAAGTATGCCTTTTTCAGAGATCTTTTGAAAGGTGATACTTTTCGTAAAGCTGTCTAAATTTACGCCACTGTACTGTTTTGCATAGCCATTGGTGGGTAAGGTATGATTGGTTCCGGAGGCGTAATCTCCTGCACTCTCCGGGGTGTAATTACCTATAAAAACAGACCCTGCATTGGCCGTATTGTCCAGATAGAACTGTTCATTCTGCACACAAAGAATATAATGTTCGGGGCCATATTCATTGATCAAGGCTACGGCTTCCGTATCTGCAGAAACAAAGATAAGTTTGCTATTGGCGATCGCTTTGCGTGCAATTTCTTTTCTTGGAAGTTTCTCTAGCTGTACTGCTACTTCCTTCTCTACTTTTTCCAATAATTTTTTTGAAGTAGATACCAGGATCACCTGGCTGTCTGTGCCGTGTTCGGCCTGACTCAACAGATCGGAGGCAACAAAGCTTGGCTCTGCGGTATCATCTGCCATCACCAGTAACTCACTGGGGCCCGCTGGCATGTCTATTGAAATCCCGTACTTGGTTGCCAATTGCTTGGCCACTGTTACATATTGGTTTCCGGGACCAAAGATCTTATATACTTTTGGCACAGTCCGGGTCCCAAATGTCAGTGCAGCTATGGCCTGTATACCCCCCACTTTAAAAACTTTGGTAATGCCACACAGATTTGCTGTATAGAGCACAACCGGTGGTAACTCACCATTCTTATCGGGGGGAGAACAGAGTATGATTTCATCGCAGCCCGCTATTTTGGCAGGTATTGCTAACATTAAAATTGTGGAAAACAATGGTGCCGTACCTCCCGGGATATAGAGTCCGACTTTTTGAATAGGTCTTTTTTCCTGCCAGCATTCCACCCCAGGTGATGTTTCTACCCTTACAGCAGGTGTTTTTTGAGCTTCATGAAAGCATTTGATATTATTATATGCCTTTTGAATTGCCTTCTTTAAAGGCTCTGAAAGTGATGCCTCAGCCTTTTTGAGAGCGTTCTCGCCTACTTGCAGGTCTTTCACTGCCACACCATCAAACTTTTGGGTATACAATCTTAAGGCCTCGTCCCCTTTTTCCTGTACATCCTTGAATATAGCATTGACCGTATCCTCAATATCCCCAACCTTTTGGGTTGGTCTGGAAAGTAGTTCTTCCCATTCATTTCGTTTCGGATCGTATATTGTATTCATGGGAATCTTAAATTACCATTTTTTCAATTGGGCACACCAAAATACCTTCTGCCCCCGCCTGTCTTAATTCATCAATTACCTCCCAGAAGGTGTCCTTGTTGATCACTGTGTGTACGGAACTCCACCCCTCCTCTGCCAGAGGCAGTACGGTTGGACTCCTCATCCCCGGTAATAACTCTAAAATAGTATTGAGCCTGTCATTTGGTACATTCATCAATACATATTTAGATTGCCTGGCAGCCAGAACAGAACGTATTCTGAATTGTAGCTTGCCCAGGATCTCCTTTTGTGCGGCGCCTATTTTAGGAGAGACTGCCAACACAGCCTCGCTAGTCAGTATCTTCTCCACCTCTTTTAAATTATTTTTAAAGAGGGTACTTCCACTAGAAACTATATCACAGATAGCATCAGCTAGACCTATGTTTGGGGCGATCTCAACAGAACCATTTATGATATGCATTTCTGCCTGGATACCTTTGCTTTTAAGATACTTCTCTACTGTATTTGGATAGGACGTTGCTATACGTTTGCCCTGAAGGTCCGCTATAGAACTATACTTAAGGGATTTGGGAACTGCTATAGAAACCCTGCATTTGGAGAATCCTAATTTCTCAGCCACCTCTAGTGTTTCGCCTTTTTCAACCAATACATTCTCTCCTATTATGGCGATATCTACCACGCCATCTCTGAGGTATTGGGGTATATCACCATTTCTGAGATAGAATACCTCCATAGGGAAATTACGTGAATTAGCCTTTAACTGATCTTTGCCATTATCAATGGAAATACCACAGTCTTTGAGGATATTGAGAGAATCTTCATTCAGTCGACCTGATTTCTGTATGGCTATCTTTAATTTCATGTTTCTAAATTTTAATACTTTAAATGAAAAACAAAACCCGTTTGATTGCTCAAACGGGTCCGGATATAGTGTAAATACAACAATACATTCCTAACCTGCTTGAGGGCTGGTATCAGAATGATGATGTGTATTATTATTTCTCATATTGAGGCAAATGTAGAATTAATTTTTATTCTACAAAAATTTACACTTACTAATTATTTCCTAATATCAAAGGCAGTCCGGAGTCACCAGAACCTACTACAACAACTTTGGCATTGGGTGATTGCGCTAAAATTAAGGTAGCTTCTATACCCTTATCAAGAAGAATTTTATCGGTCAATGAGGCACTTAAAATTCGGTTGGCATCTGCCTTACCCTGTGCTTCTATGATTTGTCTTTGCGCTTCTTTATCGGCTGTGATCAGTCTGAATTCGTATTCCAGGGATTCTTGTTCCTGCTTTAATTTCCTTTCAATAGCCTCTTTAATTGTAGGTGGCAGGGTAACATCCCTTACAAGCACATCATTCAGCTGAATGTACTGTCCATCAACAATTTTCTTTGTCTCTTCAAAGATCTCGGATTGAATGGCATCTCTTTTACTAGAGTACAATTGTTCCGGGGTATAACGCCCTACTACACTTCTGGCTGCAGATCGTATAGTTGGCAATAAAATACGCTGTATATAAGCTTCGCCTTTCTCCTGATGCAATCTGCCCAGGTCTTCATATTTAGGCTCAAACCATGCAGAAGCATCTAATTTTATTTCCAAACCATTGGAAGATAACACCTGCATTTTTTCAAATACTTCTTGCTGTCTTACCTCATAGATAAATACCTTGTTCCAGGGGGCAACAATATGAAATCCTTCACCCAACGGTGGCTCGTCCGTAACGACACCTTCATCAAATGTTCTATATAAAACTCCGGCTTCCCCAGAGCCAATTGTAATAGCCGATTTTGAAATTAGGATCACCAAAACTATGATGATAAATACGGCTGGTAATGCGATTTTTGGAAGTTTGTCCATTCGTTTTTTATTTAAATTAAACCATTATATTTTCTGATAAACCATTCTGCAGTGAATGCCAAAATGATAATTCCTAGGATTATCCGGAAATCGATCAAAGATACAACATTTTCAACGCTTTTCTGCGTTGGCAGATAGCGGGAATCTGAAGAAAGATCCTCGATCAGATTCTCAATCTGATCCGGAAAATACAGTCGGCCAGAACTGGTTTCAGCTAGTTGCGTTAGTTTCTTATAATCGCTTGAAACAAAAAGCTGTTCCAGATTAAAATCTTCAATAGAAAATCGGCCATTTTTTGTAAAATCGGTCCCATTAACCGAAACTGTAAAGGAGTATTCCCCGGCCGGAAGATCATTAATGTCCACCTCGTATTCTGACTCTCCCAGGAACAAAGGACGCTCATCCACAAAATCGTTATTCAATCCTTTTAGGCTTACCTTTAAGCCGGCATTAGCATTGAAGACATAAGTGGCATCAAAAAAAGCAGCCTTGATCTTTTTTTCAGTGATCCCCTGGTAGATCAGTTCATTGGTCACTGAGAGTCTTTCCCTTTTTTGGTCGGTTGTGAGATAAAGGATCAATTTATTGATGAAGGTGTCAAAATTCTCAAAATTTTGATCGTTTCTAAAACTTTGTAATCGCCATTTCCAAATGTTCTCCCCGAAGAGATATGCATGCCGGCCGGTTTCATCCGTTAGAATTGGCAACAAAGGATCTCGCAGAACAACACCTTTTATTTGTTGATCTAATACACTTTCATAAGGTTTGGTAATGAGTATGTCGCCCAGGCTTCCCTCCAGCGGTGGAAAGTCGGTCACAGAGAAATCAGAAAGATCGAACAGTGTAAAAGATGGATTTAAAACAGCTAAAATATCCTCGGTCTGATTAAAGTTAGTACGCTCTATACCTTTTTGCGCCCTGTTGAGAAAGTTCCAGTTTGTATTAGGACCGGTAATAGTAAAAGTATTGACCCTGGCTTCCTGTACGTATTGCAGAATCCCTGAAAATGTTGGTGTTGGTTGATACAGAATAAGCATGTCGTACTCACTTAATTCCTCTTTTGATAGAGCAGGACCCACCAAATCAACAGAACGTTGACTATTGCTTTCTATGGCCTTAATAAGGGCTCCCAGATCCGGATGCATCACTTCAGAGACAAGACCAATCCTTGTTTTCTCATCAATTACCTCAATAGATAGTCGTCTTTTATTATTATAGGTATTTCGCTCTCCCGGGATCGGATCTAGGGTGATTTCCAGCGTTTTAAGTCCAACTGACGTTGCCTGGAGTGCAGTAACGATCTTCTTTGAATTGCGCTCCCCTGAAAGCTCCAGGGTCTCGCGAAAAACAGTTTTACCATCCAATTGAATTGTGATAGTGCTCCTAATGGGTGCTTCCCCTTGATAGGAAACAAAAAATTCTAAAGGGAAGGTATTCTCCAGAAATGCATATCTGTTGGCATTTACCTGGTTGATCTTTAGATCCGTATAGGTGGTTGTATCTCCCACCACCATTGCATTTACAGGAAAGTTTACGGCATTTCCCATAAACTCATAGGCTTCCCCAACGGTCTGATTCCCATCAGTCAATAAAACGACAGAAGCCGTATTTCCCTTAAATGCAGAATTTACAGAGGCAAGTGCTTTAGAGATATTCGTTGCTTCCTCCTCAAAGGATAAGCTATCAGAATTCCTAAGTCCTAGTCCAAAAGAATAGGTGAAAAGATCGAACTTATCTGTAAGCTCCTCATTATTGGTAAGTGCATCTCTCAGCCTTAGTATTTGCTCCTCAGCAGCTACAGATTTTATGGAATAAGTATCATCCAATAAAATTATAAGATCTTGTTTTTCAGTAAGTAAGGAGGTTTTGGTAAAGCTTGGGTTTAACAATAAAAGGAATACGCCGAAAACCCCAATAAAGCGTAGAGCGGCCAAGGGAATTTGAAGCTTCCTGTTTCTTTTACTTTTATAGAAGTATTGATAAAAAACAATTAATAGGGTTATTAGCGCTGCAAGGAAAAGTCCTACCAGGGTAGTTGTTTGCATGTATCGCTTCTTTTAATCGCTTTATTTAATTAGTGGATATCTCGCCTTATTAAAAGGCTGAGTAAATATTGTTAGCCTAAGTAAGCATGCCCCCATCAACATGGAGTACCTGCCCTGTTACATAGGCAGAGAGATCAGAAGCCAAAAACAAGCAGGCGTTGGCCACGTCTTCAGGGCTTCCACCTCTTTTTAACGGGATGGCATCTCGCCAGGATTGAACGGTTTTTTCATCTAATTTTCCGGTCATTTCTGTCTCTATAAACCCGGGGGCTATGGCATTACATCTTATATTTCTCGATCCTAGTTCCAGCGCTACAGATTTTGTGAATCCTATAATTCCGGCTTTTGATGCTGCGTAATTTGTCTGCCCGGCATTTCCTTTTACCCCAACCACACTACTCATATTAATTATGGAGCCATGTCTTTGTTTTAGGAAGGTACGCTGAACCGCCTTGGTCATGTTAAAAACAGATTTCAGATTGATCTCAATAACGGAATCGAAGTCTTCCTCATTCATTCGCATTAAAAGGTTATCCTTGGTGATCCCTGCATTGTTGATCAGCACATCAATACCGCCAAAATCTTCCAAAACAGAGACGATCAATGCTTCAGACTCCGAAAAGCTGGCAGCATTACTTTTATAGGCTTTTGCCTTTACGCCTAAACCCGTTAATTCGTTTTGTAATTCTATCGCCGGACCCTCGCTAGAGCTATAGGTAAATGCGATATTGGCGCCGTGATTGGCAAACACTCTTGCTATACCAGACCCAATGCCTCTGCTTGCTCCGGTGATTATGACATTCTTTCCTTCTAATAGTTTCATATGACTGTGCAGTTACTTTAGATTCTATTCAAAGATACATTTTGTCTCGCGTAAGGCGAAAAAAAAATCCCGATACGATCGGGATTTTTATATTGATATGGAGTCTTAGCCCATTACTTCTTTTACTTTCTTACCTATTTCTGCAGGCGAGTCTACCACGTGGATACCACAATCCCGCATTATTCGTTTTTTGGCCTGAGCCGTATCATCACTACCACCTACGATGGCACCGGCATGACCCATTGTTCTTCCTGCTGGTGCAGTTTCACCGGCAATAAAACCTACGATAGGTTTTTTACTACCACTGGCCTTATACCAATTGGCGGCATCTGCTTCTAACTGCCCTCCAATTTCCCCGATCATAACAACACAATTTGTATCAGGGTCATTGATCAATAATTCTACTGCTTCCTTGGTGGTTGTTCCTATAATAGGGTCTCCTCCAATACCTATTGCGGTAGTAATTCCTAATCCCTGTCGCACTACCTGGTCTGCGGCTTCGTATGTAAGCGTACCAGATTTTGATACGATCCCAACTCTGCCTTTTTTAAACACAAAGCCAGGCATAATTCCTACTTTGGCTTCACCTGGTGTAATTACACCGGGACAATTTGGCCCTACCAGGGTACAGTCTTTATCCTTGATATAGTCATATGTCTTCACCATGTCCTCGATCGGAATACCTTCTGTAATAGTAATAATGACCTTTATTCCGGCACTGGCAGCTTCCATGATTGCATCGGCCGCAAATGCGGGTGGCACAAAAATGATAGTTGTGTCTGCTCCTACCTTTTCAACGGCTTCTTCAACAGTGTTGAACACAGGTCTGTCCAAATGGGTCTGCCCACCTTTACCGGGGGTTACTCCTCCTACAACATTAGTACCGTACTCAATCATCTGTTCTGCGTGAAAGGTGCCTTCACTACCTGTAAACCCTTGCACAATGACCTTGGAATTCTTATTGACTAATACACTCATGGTTTATTTTTTAATTCTCAGAACAAAAATATAGGTTTGAAAATGATTTGTAAAACAATCGTTCTTTTATTGTTGATTTATTTGTTTAATTAGCTCCGGGATCCTCCTCACATTTGCGAGTTGTTTAAATTTTTCCCTGGCCTCTTCTGCCGGACTACCAAAATAGGTTTTCCCACCAGCCAAGGATTTTGAGACGCCAGATTGTGCCAGCACCACAGCATTTTTGCCTATGGTAGCAGCACTGATAACGCCTACCTGTCCCCACAGTGTAACTTCATCTTCGATCACCACACAACCGGCAATACCCGTTTGGGAGGCTATCAGGCATTTTTTACCAATGACCGTATCGTGGCCTATATGTACCTGGTTATCTAATTTACTTCCTTCTTTGATGGTAGTGTCTCCCGTAACCCCTTTGTCTATAGTACATAAGGAACCTATTTCAACATGGTCCTCTATTACCACACGGCCTCCGGATAATAACTTGTCATATCCCTCAGGTCTGTTTTTGTAATAAAATGCATCCGATCCTAAAACAGTACCCGCATGGATCTGAACATGATTCCCAATTACACAGTGATCATAAATCGTAACATTAGGATGAATAAGGCATCCCTCACCTATAGTTACATGGTTGCCCACAAAGACATTGGGTTGAATGATGGTGTCCTTGCCAATTGTAGCAGAAGTTGAAATGGTGGCATTCGCACTTACAAAGGGACGAAAATGCCTGGTTAACTTATTGAAGTCGTTAAAAGGCTGCTCCGAAATCAGTAAGGCTTTCCCTTCCGGACATGGCACTTCCTTATTGATAAGGACTATGGTGGCGTTAGAATTCAGGGCTTTATCATAGTATTTGGGATGATCAACAAATACAATATCACCTGGCTCTACCACATGTATCTCATTCATTCCCAGAACCGGAAAATCTGGTTTGCCAACGTAGTTGATCTCCAGGAGAGAGGCGATGTGTTCTAGTGTTTGAGCAGTTGGGAATTTCATATGTTGAACCTAATCTTTATAGCGTTCCATATAGTTCCCTTTATCCGTATCCACTTTAATCTTATCTCCTTCGTTTATAAAAAGCGGGACATTGATCAAAGCACCTGTTTCTACCGTGGCAGGTTTAGTGGCATTGGTTGCCGTATTTCCTTTTACTCCAGGTTCTGTATGCGTCACCTCAAGGACAACACTAGCCGGCATATCAACAGATAATGGCAGGCTGTCTTCTGTATTAAACATTATGGTTACCACTTCACCTTCTTTTAAAAGTTGTGGTGCGTCTAAAGCACTTTCCTGTAAGGCAATCTGATTGTAATCGTCTGTATTCATAAAGTGATACGTAGATCCATCGGCATATAAAAATTGGTAGCTTCTGGTTTCAACCCGCACATCCT
>CBDUON010000005.1:0-39370 GCA_965368835.1 uncultured Eudoraea sp.
AGAAAATCGATGGACTTATCGATATTTATCTTGGGAAAGTTGATAAACGGCAGGGCATCACTCGTAATAAGGAGCTTACGGTAATGAGAAGAATTGGAAGCGCCTATCAATATGTTCGCTCAAGAAAAACCGGGATCACAGAAACAGAAACAAGGCTGATGCAATTCGCAGAAGCAGATTTGAAAGCGGCTTTAGAAAAGACCAACGCCTTTTTCGCAGACGAGTGGAAAACATATCGGGAGTCCATAGAACCGCTGAGCATTTCAATGTTTAAGGATATTTCTTCCTTTAGTTTAGAATAGATTTCCGGAAGTAGAATCACTTCAATAAAAATGAATTAAATACTAATACTGAATGAAGAGACTAAGTATAATATTTGCCCTTTTAATAAGCGGAATAAGTGTGGCCCAAAATAATGGCGAAGAGGAATGGGGTGCCTGGTATATGTACTTTGGCACCAATAAGATCTCGGAAAAATTAAGTATTCATTCTGAAGCACAATTTCGCTTCTATGAAACCACTTCAAATTTTAATCAGCTGCTATTGCGAACAGGGCTTAACTATCATATTAATCCCGACGCTATAGTAACTCTTGGATATGGATATATTTCTACAGATGGAACTTTTGAAGAATTTCCAAATGAGATAAATACCAAAGAAAACCGAATCTTTCAACAACTCATCTTAAAAAATAAGGTAGGAGAATTCCATTTTGAACACCGGTACAGGCTGGAGCAGCGCTTTATAGATTTTGGGGAAACCTCAGACACTCAGCACAGGGCACGGTACAGATTGCAAGTAACGCTTCCTCTTACTGATACGTTCTTTGTTAATGTTTATGATGAGGTGTTTCTAAATCTGCAGGACCAGGTTTTTGGTCAGAACAGATTATATGCTGCCCTGGGCCTACATATCACTGAGAACAGCAGCATGCAGATAGGGTATTTAAAAAATCATTTTAATTCTTCCAATTTTGATCGCATTCAGTTAGGAATCTTTATTAATCCCGACTTAAGAAGTGCACAAAAAAGGAATTAATGAGACGCCAAAAAGTAACTTTTCAAAATAATAACAATCAGGAATTAACAGGTCGATTAGAATTTCCGGTGGACCAACAACCGCATAATTACGTAGTTTTTGCCCATTGTTTTACATGTTCCAAAAATTTATCTGCCGTAAAGAACATTAGCGAAGCCCTTACCAACAAGGGTTTTGGCGTTTTAAGGTTCGATTTTACCGGACTCGGCGAAAGTGAAGGTGATTTTGAAGACACCAATTTTTCAGGGAATGTTGAGGACCTCATTGCCGCATCAGTCTATTTAGAAAATCATTATAAAGCTCCCAGTCTGCTAGTTGGACATTCCCTTGGCGGAGCTGCGGTTATATTTGCTGCATCTAAAATACCCTCTGTAATAGCAGTTGCTACCATAAGCGCACCATCTAATCCTAAGCACGTATCGCATTTATTAAAGGATCATGTAGATGAAATTAAAAGAACAGGCAGAGCCACCGTTGATCTTGGTGGCAGACCATTTACTATAAAAAAGCAATTCCTGGATGATCTCGAATCTATTTCGCTTTCTACTGTTATAAAAGATTTGCGGAAAGCCTTATTAATTTTCCATTCGCCTCAGGATGAAACCGTACATATTAAAAATGCCGAAGAACTTTATATTGCGGCACATCATCCAAAAAGTTTTGTAACTCTGGATGGAGCAGATCATTTATTGTCTAACTCAGTTGATTCTAAATATGTTGGTAATGTGATCGCAGAATGGGCAAGTCGCTATCTAATTAAAACCACCGGAGTACTTTTAAAAACTATACATCAGGTAGTGGCAAGTTTGGATAATGATGCCGATTTTACAACGGAAATGAAAGTTGGTAATCATTATATGCGGGCAGACGAACCGAAAGAATATGGGGGTCAGGATTTTGGTCCTTCTCCCTACGAATTTGTTTCTGCAGGTCTCTCAGCCTGCACAGCCATGACCATTCAAATGTATGCGAAACGCAAGGGTTGGGATGTAAAAAATGTAGAAGTACATACGTCTTATGGCAAAAATCATGCACAGGACTGCGAGGACTGTGAATTGGAAAGTGCTAAAATAGATACTTTTGAAAGAGGAATTAAATTGGAGGGAGATTTAGATGATAACCAATTAAAAAGAATTCTCAACATTGCTAATAAATGCCCGGTGCATAAAACATTGCATTCGGAGACTCAGGTCATCACTAAATTGATTTAAAAGGATACATTCATTAGGAATTCAAAATGAAATTATAAGAAGTTTCTCCTTATTGCTTGATAAAGAGGGAATCATAGCGCTTTTAAAAACTTAATTTTTATAATTGAATTCCCACGGATTATTGTGTAACTTTATGTATTAACTAAATATAGAACGAAATGAAATTTCTAAGAATAACAGTATTAAGCTTAATCCTGATTACATCCTATAGTTGCAAAGAGGCAAAGAAAGAGGCCAGTGAGGCTGTGGAAGAGATGGAAGAAGCCATCCAAGAAGAGGTAATGGTAGAGACTATTGCGTTTAAAATGGAACCAAAAAGTGATAGCAATGTGGCGGGAGATGTAAGCTTTACAGAAGAGAATGGTAAAGTTGTGATGAAAGCAACCTTTAGTGGCCTTACTCCGGGAGAACACGCTATCCATATACACGATAAAGCAGATTGTTCATCCGCAGATGGTACTTCTACCGGCGGACATTGGAATCCAACTGCAGAACCTCACGGAAAATGGGGTGTGGCTGCCGGATATCACAGGGGTGATATAGGAAACTTTACAGCAGATGCCGAGGGGAACGCTACGTTAGAATTTACAACAGACCTTTGGTGTATTGGTTGCGAAGATGAAACCAAGAATATAGTTGGGAAGGCGGTTATTGTACACCAGGGGGTAGACGACTTTACATCTCAACCCAGCGGTGCCGCGGGTGCACGTATTAGCTGTACTGGTATTATTAAATAAGAGTATATATCAATGTATCTAAGCTGCCTACGGGCAGCTTTTTTTTATTTGAGGCAGAAAGATATATTTGGAACCTGCCAATGCTCATGGCGTCCTTTACCTAAACCAATAAATTACTGAGGTTTTTACTTGCGAAGTAAATTTTGTAGTGAACGGTTTGCCATCCATATTTTTACAAATACAAGTAGCATAGCAATTGTCCAACTAAAAAAAAGGAAGTATTCCATAACGTAGGTGATTCGGGTCGGTTAATACTTAGTTTTTACACTTATAATGTTCTTTCGTAACACTTGGGGCATCATGAAAGTTTGTACTTAAACGATAAAAGTAGTCTTTTCGTCTGTAATTTCCTAAAAATTTAGTTAAAAAGTTAAGGTCCAGGTTCCTGCATACTGGAATCTCCTGCATTAATACAAGTTATGCTTTTAGTCTTTGCCCGCTATAGAATGGCGCCAATGTCTATTTATTGAACTTTTGTCTGGTAGATTTTTCAACTATGGGATATTCAAAGTCAGGATAATTTTCCAGGTCGTAAAGCAGTTTCAAGTACCAAAAAAAGGTAAATTTTAGCGTACTTTCGTGATAAATTTTGGAGACATGAATCCTTCGGGTCCAGGCTGGATAAATAAATTTGGTGAAGTTGTTACCAATAAGGCTGGGATGTATTCTGACTTTTCTACTTTATATGAGAGTCTTAAAAAAAATGGCTTTGTATATGGTATCAATGTTAGGATCCCTTCCTTTATAAACATAGAACACACGCCTTCAGAGGATGAAATGGCAAAGATAAATCTAGTTTCTGCGCTGTATTTCACCTATTCTCTTGAGCGCAGAGAGAGCAGTTTTGAGGATTTTCTGGAAACTATCTTTACATTTTACAAAGAACTGAACGTAAGTCAGATCTCCTTTCTCAATAAGATATTAACGGGGAGTAAAACTTCCGCACAGTTAGAAAAATTAATAGATTCCAGAGTTTATCTCGAAGACAATGTTATTAGCAGAACCTTTAATAGCATCATAACTAATTCCCTTTTATTTATTGATGTACTAACATTACGCTATTACTTACGCGGGGGTGATAAGATAAGAGAACACGCCCAAAAACTGGAGTACCTTGCTATTAATATCACCTATCATGCTTTAAACGCCAAGGAAAAGAACAAATCTGACGAAAAATTATCTCAGTTATTCGCCGCTTCCCTCTCCTTTATTGAAGAAGATGAGTCACATTTTGACGGTTCTTACCGCGAAGTGTTGCTCACCAATTATTCCCCCTGGGAGAACCAGTACTTTTTGGATGTAGCAAGTCTTACCGTATGGGAAGATTATTCATTGGACTACAAAGAGTCCGAATTTATATATGGGATTGGAAAGGATATGGGGTTTCCTCAAGAACAGATCGCCAAATCTCTGGAAGATATCAGCAACTTTTTTAAGAAGAATGTACAGAATATTTCTTTTTTAAAGGATTCAAACCTGGCCGTACAATTCTATGACAGTATGTCTAAAGTGGTCAACAAACTTATCCTGAGAAATAGCAAACGACTCCAAAAAGAATTATCAGAAAGTAAAGAACTGGTCTATCTAATTTCCAAAGGTGCGGTTAAAGATCTAAGCGCTGAAGAAAAGAAAAAGATACAAGATCAGTTAGTGGATGTCTTTAAAAGTGTTCCCTCCCTGGCTATTTTTTTATTACCGGGAGGAGCTGTTTTATTGCCTATTTTTATTAAATTGATACCAGCCTTACTTCCCTCTTCTTTCGATGAGAACAGAGTGACTAAAAAAGACAAAAATACCCCTGAAAAGCCACTATAAGAAATATCTATGATAGGTATTATACGTCTTATTTTCAGATATTTATATGCTTTTACTCTAACCATAGCTTAAAGTCTCGCACTCTCTCCCTGCTTACTATAATTTCCTGGTCTGAAGTCTTGTTTAACTTAATCTGAAGCCTTGAATTGGTATAGGAAATGATATCTTTGATATGGTTGATATTGACAAAGAATTTCCTGCTTACTCTAAAGAAAATTTTAGGTGTTAGTTCTGTTTCCAATTGTTCCAGAGTAGTGTCTAACAAATATGATCTTCCGTCTATGGTTGCTGCATAGGTACCTTTATTTTCACTGTAAAAACATTCAACATCATCTGCATGAATGATTTTGAGATGCTGCCCTACCCTAACAGTGAATCGTTTTTTATATTCCCTTTCTACAGGATTGACAAGTAGCTTTTTTATATCCTCAAAATCGATAGCCAATTTTGGAGCAGTCGTATTTTGAGATTTGAATTTGTTCACGGCCTTTTCAAGTTCATCTTCATCAATTGGTTTCAGCAAATAATCAATACTATTCAACTTAAAGGCCTGCAAGGCATATTCATCAAAAGCTGTAGTAAAGATGATGGCACTTTTTATATCGAGCACTTCAAATATCTCAAAAGAGAGCCCGTCTGATAGCTGAATGTCTAAAAAAATAAGGTCGGGGTGGGAATTGTTCTGAAACCAATGTATAGATTCTTCTACAGAATGAAGAATGTTGGAAGCTTTTACCCCCAGCGAGTCTAACATTCTTGCTAATCTACGGGCTGCGGGTTTTTCATCTTCTATAATAAGTACCTTCATGATCATCTTAGCGTATTACTTAAAACTATTATGGCGTTAATATACTATAAGGTGTTTTCCTTTCTGTACTCTTCCTCCAGGATCTTCTGCAGTTGTCGTTCTTCCCAGCGCTTAACAATATTGAACTTAGGTTTAAATACGCACAGTCCGTGGATCAGAAGCCCTATACCCCATAGTATTGGTACACTAAGGACATTCCAAAACAACCACAAAACAACGTTTGCATCTACCTCTGGGTTATTAATTTCTAAAAAATTAACTCCCCTAAGGCCAAAATACACAAGAAATATATTTACAACAATATAGACAGTAAGGTGGCGGTAAAACCGTTTTATTTTTTTGACTCGTCTCTGTGCTTTTTTATAAGTGGCTAACTGTGCTTCTTCCATCATTACTTATATTTTGCGGCATCGCGTTTGTCTTTGTCAATGTATTTCTGGATCTGTCTCTCCTCCCAGTTCTTTCCCAGGATAGGATTGTAGTTAAATACCTTGGCTGCGTGAAACGCCAGGCCAATCCCCCAGAAAAATGGTGTAAAAAAGGTGCCAAACTGCCAGAAAGTGTCTCCATCGCCTAAAGCACGAATTAGGATATTCACCATTATAAAGGAATTAATTATAATATAAATGGCCAGATGAATATAAAAGCCCTTAAGCTCTTCCACCCTTTTTTTTGCTTTTTTTAATTTTTCGTTCTCTATATCCTGAAATTCCATAACTAATTGTTTTACTCTTATTATTCCCACCTTTTTATCTCGTCCTCATCGCGCATTAATTCTTTGATCTTGCGCTCTTCCCAGGATCGCCCAAAAAATGGATTTAGATCGAAGGTGCCTATAGCGTGAAAAATTATCCCTATCCCCCATCCAAAAGCAGCCCAAAGGAACCACATATATCGCCATTCATCGGTTAGATAATTAATTACCGCCAGGCCCGAAATAACTATGACGTAAGAGGTTAGGTTGCCGTAAAATTTCTTTAATCGCTCTACGCGATCTTTGGCGCGTAAGTATTTATTCTCTTTGCTAAAATCTTCCATGATTAGTGTTTTATATGGTTTAATTGATGCCTCTAAATTCTTAATAAACTGCATTATCTCTAAAAGAACTGAACCCAATTGTTGAATTATGATGATGAATTGTCCTTGGGGTCATACATAAGTGATTAAAAATTCTTGTTCTTATCAAAAATCGTCCTTCTCCATAAATTCCTTTATCTTTTTTTCCTCCCAGCTTTTTCCCCAAAGTGGATTGTAGCCATAGGCCTCCATACCATGAGTAATGACACCAAAACCCCAGCCTAATGCCGGAAAAACAGCCCACGGAAAATCTGTAGTTCTGTAGTTGATCCATACTAAAAAAGGGATCACGATACAATAGGCCGTTAAGTTTCCCAAGAACCCTTTAATGGCCTCTACCCGCTCTTTAGCCTTTTGATAGCGTTTGTCTTCTATAAATGATTTTTGTGTTTCCATACTTTCAATTTGTTTTGTGAGCATAGGTAATTTTACACTGAATTCTGATGCTGTTTTATCAATACTTACTTTTCTATTGGATAGGATGGAGTATCGTTGCTGAATATTGCGCAGTCCTACCCCACTGCTTCTTTTCACTACCTGTTTTTCCTGGAGATTATTGCTTACTACCAGGCATCCATCTTCTTCAAACACTCTTATTTTCAAGGGTTTTTCAGAAGTAATTACATTGTGTTTTACCGCATTTTCCAAAAGCAATTGCAAGGATAGCGGAACAATCCTGGCTTCGGCAACACTGCATGTTTCGGGGATATCGAATACAATGCTATCTTCAAACCTCATCGTCAAAAGTTTTATATAGGTCCTCGCAAAATCAAATTCTTCATTTACCAGCACAAGATCTTTGTTCTTTTGTTCCAGAACATAGCGGTAAACCTTGGAGAGTGCTGTGGTAAAGCGCTGGGCCTGTTGAGGATCTTCTTCAATAAGACTTGTGAGCACATTCAGGCTATTAAAAAGAAAATGCGGGTCTAATTGATTTTTCAGGGCATCGAATTTTGCAGAGGCTGTCCCGGCAATGATCTTTTGTTCTTTAATTTTTGTGTCCTGAAGTGCTTTATAAAAATAAAAGGCGTGAATAAAAAGTGACACTACCAGGGTAATAACCAGCGCTATTACATAATAATACACCTTTTCATTGGCTATAAAATTCTCAAAAGTGGCTCCATAAATAATAACTTCAACGAACCATCGTACCATCCCAAAGGCAATGACTGTACTTATAACAGATCCTATAGCTCCAAACCAAAGTCGTTTCTGCGTCTGTGTTTCCCAGCTATATTTCTTGCTGGCGTATACATGAAAATAGGAACCCACTGCAGTTAGCACAAAACTGTAAATAAATGTTATTCCTATCCTTTCCAATAATTCCATCATGTCTACCGGTTGTCCAAAGTTGATTATCAGATTCAACAGCACTATCCCAACGGTTATTAAAATGGAAACTTTTATGATCTTGTTTAGTTCTTTCATGTAGTAAGTAATTAAAAAGGCCAGCTAAAATCACCCTTTGCTTAAAGGTAACAAAAAGATGATTTTTTTCTTAAGAAGCATTAATATTCCCGGCTTATTATTGCTTTCCCTCTATTATACTACAAATCTCTGCACTTATCTTATCAATTTAAAACCCGTTATACCCAATTGTATTTTTCCATGACCCATCTGTAGTTTAATGCGTATTAAAACGGCATTTTTTACATATTTTTAGTGTTTAGAAATACATATGTACATCCCATCACAATACAAGAATGAAGACCTGTCTGAAGTAAAGGACTTTATTAGATCGAATTCTTTTGCGATCCTTATCAATCAACTCAATGGCAGGCCATGGGCAACCCATACTCCTCTGGAATTAGATAAAGATGAGGCAGGAAATGATATCCTTATTGGCCATATAGCCAGAGCTAACCCGCAGTGGAAGGCATTTGAAGCCAATCCGGAAGTGTTGTGCATTTTTAACGGACCTCATTCCTATGTTTCCTCATCCTGGTACAAAGAGGAGGAGGTCCCAACCTGGAACTATATTGCTGTACATATTTATGGCAGTCTTACGGTAATGGCAGAATCTGAAGTATTGACCTGGTTACACGGTCTGGTTGATCATTATGAAAAGGACGAAGAAAAGCCGCTATCACTTAAAGACATGTCTCCTGCTACGCTCAGACAAGTAAAAGGCGTTGTTGGTTTCCGTATCAAAATAAACGAGATACAGGCCGCTTATAAACTGTCTCAGGGACGTGAAGAAGATCATGCCAGGATCATACATGAACTTAAAAACAAAAAGGATCAGGGTAGCAAGCAAGTGTCGAACATCATGAAAAAAAGAGGAAATAAAGAATCTTAGTCCTCGTTTAAAGCAAGTTTCATATGGTTTGCAAATGCTTTAGCAGTGCATCTTTATACGATTTGCTTAAAGGAATTACCTTTCTATTGATCTCTACATGACTTTCGGCAACTACATCGAGCTGAGTGATATTTACAATATACGATCTGTGCACGCGCACAAAGATTGAACCAGGTAACTTATCGTGCATTACCTTAAGAGTAGCCGTCAGTAAATAGGTCTGTTTAGAGGTCACAATATGACAATAATTACGATCTGCTTCTACAAACAATATTTCCTCTAATAATAATTTTACCATTTGGCCATGGTGCCTGATAAATATACGGTCGTTGAGGAACTCAATTATCTCCTCCTTCTCACTTTCGGTTTTATTTCTTTTGTTTATTTGTTCTTCAACCAATGCAAGCGTTCGATGCAGGGCTCGCATATTTATAGGTTTTGCGATAAATGCGAATGGATGTGTTTTTTTAGCTTTTGCAAAAGTTGCTTCATCATTGTTTGCCGTTATATAAACAATGGGGATGTCTGAGGTGTTTTGCATGGCATAGGCGGTTTCAATACCATCTATGCTCCCTTTCAAATTTATATCCATCAGCACCAGATCCGGAGTATTGAGCCTCGCATGGATTATGGCCTCTTCACCCCTCGATTCTATTCCTGTGATCTCATAGCCTAATTTTGATAATTGCAGTGAAATATTAGCCGCAATGATCATATCATCTTCTACAATAAGAACTCGTGTTTTTGATCCCATTTCTAAGCGGCTTTAGGAAGTTGAAAATTAAATGTTACAATAGTACCCTGATCAATGACCAGGTTCATAACCCCATCTAACTGGGTTGTTAAGAGTGCAATAAGCTGTGTGCCAAAACCAGTCCCGACAGACTCTTCAGTGGCACTTTTTCCAACACCATTGTCTGAAACCTCAAGGTGCAAAATAGAATCATTTTTTAGGAGTCTAATACAAATTTTGCCATTGGAATTGCCTGGGAAGGCATATTTAAGCGCATTAGACAAGAGTTCATTGACAATTAGCCCAATGGGGATAGCATGATCTATATCGACGTATAATACATCCATATCGCACTCTATAGTTATTCTTTCTTCCATGCCATAGGTTTGAATGACATGAGCTCCCAGATTTTGAAAATAGTCCTTCATCTCTATTTGCGACAAACTATTCCCCTGGTACAACTTCTGATGAATCATACTCATACTTTGAACTCGTTGTTGGCTTTTTACCATCGCCTCAAGGATCTTAGGGTCTTGTATCTGTTCTGATTGCAAGGACAACAAACTGGAAACGATCTCCAGATTATTCTTCACCCTGTGATGTATCTCTTTAAGAAGGAATTCTTTTTCCTCATTTTGTATCTGTAGTAATTTGTTTTTCTTTCTGTTATTTCTAACAGCTTTGAACAATAACAATAAAAAAAGAAAAAGGAGAATAGACACTATCATTATCAATGTCTGTACTGTTTCTTGTTTTTTGATACGTGTACCTTGAAGAAGAATAGTATTCTCCTTTTGTGCTACTTCAAATTCCGTTTGGATCTCGGACATGCGCTCTGAAGCTTCTGCCGTAAAAACTTCCTTCTTAAGCTCATCGTATACTTCAAAGGCCAAATAGGCTTCCTTATAATTATGACTACCGGCATAGGCCCTCCCGAGATTTTGATACGCTTCACTTAAATAAAAGGCATCGCCAAAATCTGCTGTGGCAACCTCAATACATTTCTGGAGACTAGTAATGGCCGAGAGATATTTGCCCTGCAGGTTTTGCAATTTTCCCAGGGATAACCAGGCTCTCATCAACATAAAGTTATTATTCAGTCGCTCGCAATAAGTAATAGCCTTTAGAGCGGCTTCTTCTGCTTTGTTGTATTTGTTTTGTTGGCCGTAGAGATCGGCCAGCGAAATATAGACGTCGCTAAGATTGTTGTAAAAGCCATACCGCTCTCCTATAGAAATGGAATGTTCAAAATGATTACGTGCTTTTTCTAATTCCCCAATTGCCAGATAGTTATTCCCCACCACGTATAATGTAAAATCATAATCAAGATTGTTTATCCCTAAGGTTTCAAACAAAGACAAGGACAGCAAGCCCTGTTCTAACCCTTTATCGTATTTCTCTTGTTTCCAGAAAAGATTACTTAAATCGCTATGCGCAAGGGCTCTTGCGTGCAGGTCGTTTAACTCCTCCCCCAGACGAAGTGATCTTAAAGCATATTCCGCAGCCTTCGTAAGATCACCCCTTCTTTCATAGACATATCCCAGTTGGGTATATAGAAAAGGCAGGTCCTTTTGATCTACATCGTTTTCTGCTAAAACTAATACGGTCTGAGCACTATCTAACTGCTCATTTCGGAGTAAAATTGCTCCTTGAGTGATCCTAAAACGGGCCAACCATTCTAAACTATTCTTTGCGGTTGCTTCTTTTAATCCAATTTTTGTGAATTCAAACGCTTTTTTAAGGTCGCGTGTATGCCAATAATATGCCAGATCATTAAGGATCAAAAATTTAAGAGAATCAGTAGGGGCTTTAGTATAAGCAATTTGAAGCGTGTCCAGATATGAAGGACCAAAATTATCGGTGTCAACAAAAACTCTTTTGTAAGAATTTTCTTTATTAAAGTCAATAATTTGGGCCGTGCCTATGAGCCCGTTCAATAAAGAAAAGAAGGTGATTGTAACGACTTTAAAATGATGAGTTCTCATTTCTTAGTTCTTCTCATTTAAGGGGAAATGAGGCCTTCTAAGATACAAAAAAATTGATTTCAACACTCTGGCTAAAAAAACTACCCTACTCGGACAATAATATGCAGGCTTCGTCCTATAAGTGGCTTTCATCCGTTATTTAATTCATTACCTTAATATGATGAGTGTTCAGCACCGTGATCTGTGACGAAAACTATACCAAATGAAACGTGCTATCCTTTTGTCGCTATTGCTTCTTACAGGGCTTTTTGGGTGCGATTCCGTCGTAAAAAAAGTGAAAGTTAATAATGATCGGCAGAAGGCTATGGTTAACATGTACGTGGATTCTTGTTGGAACCACCATAAGACAATTTCTACTCAGGAATTGATGACCAATGATTTTACAAGAAACCTAAACGGAATTACGGTGGCCAACGGACCTATGGAATTGGAAGCCTATATAAAAAACTTTATTCGTGCTTTTCCTGCGCTAAAGATCGAAATAGATACCATGATCCAAAAAGACCGGCAAGTAATAACCACATGGACGTTTCAAGGAACAAATACAGGAGAATTTGCGGAATATTTGCCCACAGGAAAAATGGCTAAAGTTTCCGGAGTATCACTTTTTCGTTTTAATAAAGAAGGAAAAATAACAAGAGAAGATACCTATTACAATGAATTATACCTGTTACAGCAATTGGGGTATACCCTGAACCCACCTAATCAGGAATAGGAGCGCACAACTGCATAACAACTAACTAGTACTAATTAAATAAACACCTATGAAAACACCAAAACACGCTCTATTCCTTTGTGCAATGATCTTGTTGGTCCCCTGGGCTGGTAATGCGCAAGACACGACTAAAAATCAATTGTTTTGGGTACACGAAGATGTGGTTAAACCCGGAATGATAACAGAATACGAGGCCGTATGCAAAGAACTAATTGGCCATTTAAAAACCCATAATATTCAGGAAGCCAACTATATTGTAACCAACACAACAGATAACAGATACTTCTATATGGGCCCTATAGACAGCATGGCAGATCTGGATAACCACATTTTTACTGCCCTTGCTGAGAAAATGGGAAAGGAGAATATGAATGCCCTTTTTAGCAGAATGGACAAGTGCTATGATGTGGAACAAGATTATGTGATCACTTTAGATAACGATCTTTCATATCAACCAGGTGGCATCAATCAAACTCCTGAGGGTGAAAACTTTAGAAAATTTCATTATTTATACGTAGCTCCCGGCAACAGGGCGATAGTTAAGGAAAAAATGAAAGCTGTAAAAGAGATGTTTGCCGGTAAAGGATCCCAGCTTTATTATCGCGTTTATCGCAGTGGCTTTGGTACTCGTGGGGAATACTATATGGTTGCCGTTGCCGCTAAGGATGAACTAGATTATGCTCAAAAGGCCATGGCCAATGAAGTCTTGCTTGGTGAGGATGGAAAAAAGACCATGTGGGATCTCTTCAGCAACTTATTGAAGTACGAGGAGTTTGAAGGACAAATGAGACCAGAGATGGCTTATACGGCTTCTAATTAGCAATATACAACGTACATTCTAACAGTTCTTAAACAAACTGTCAATTAGCCAATCTTTTGAAAAGACCCGGAGTTTTCCGGGTCTTTTTACTTTGATGGATCCCCTAAAAACACGTAACTTTAGAGACAACCTAAAATTCATTACTACTATGTTACAAAGCAAATTTTGGCAAGGATTCTTTGCTATAGGCCCTATAGTCATGCTATTTCTTGGAATGATCGCTTATTTTATATTCCTGTTCTTTATCCTAAAAAATGCAGATGCATTAGACCATTCTTCAGAAAATTATTCGTCCTCTTACATCCTGGGAAATATTGGCGGATTCTTTCTCTTTATTTTAATGTTTATCCTCGTTTCTTTTGGAAGCCTTGTTTTTTACATTGTGCATGCGGCTAATAATCCCAATCTCAGGGAAAACAATATGCTTCTTATATGGATACTGCTGTTCGTATTTGCCAATGGAATTGGCCAGCTTATCTATTGGATCGTTGAGATCATTAACAAACGAGAGCATCAGACCTTAAAATCCTGAAATTGAGATCCAGAAGATCGTTTATAAAAAAAACAGCATTGGCATCTGCAGTTAGCAGTTCCTATGCTGTTTTCCTCTTTATTTCCGTTTTTTAAGATCTTTAGCCTTCCAATAACCTAATCGCTCTGGTTAGCCCGGATCAATCATCAAAGTTCAGGGTAGCCATTCTGGAGCTGTTGGTTCTCTCAACACTCATGATCCACAATTCATTACCGTATTTCTCTCTAAAATTGGTTTTCACTGTTTCAAGATCTTCCTGCGTACCTTCATAATGTGCCAGATACACATAGTTAAGACCATTTATGGGATTTTTAAAATGTCCCGCTTTTATTCCCTGACTCTTGAGATCGGCCAGGAATTTATCCAGATATTCCTGAGTTTCAAAAACATTTGCAATTACATAGTGCCCATCCGGAATACCCATCAGATCGCCTAACAATGAAGGTGTATCCTCCTCTTTTTTATTGGGTGCTAAAGACATCTGGCTTAACTGCTTTAAAGAATCCAGGTTCTTCTGCATTTGCTGCTTCATAGCATCGCTGAGACGTTGCTGCCTGCCTGTATTGTTGGGAGTAGGTCCGTTGGCCAATAAGCCAGGCTGTTGCTGCCTATCAAAGGCCGATTTTGCGTCATTGAGTTCTCGTCTGTTGCTGCGCACGGCCATTTCAAATCTGCGTTCCATTTCAGAACTGATAAACGTTTCCAGGGAGTCTAATTTATAAATCAATTCATTGATCACTGCGTAATTAGCGCGATTCAGTTTGCGAAGTTTATCCATCTCAAGAAAAAGTGGGTTTTTATTCTTCTTTATCCTCCTTTTAACATCTAAGTAATCTGTATCTTTTTCTTCTTCCGGTTCGCGCTGAACCATATCCTCAGTGAGGGTTGGCACAAAGTTATAGGCAATGGACACCTCATGTGTAATTCCAAAATTGTTGATATCCTGGGAAAAACCTCTTTCGAAGTTATACCCCAGAGACAAGCGTTGATTTACGTTAAATCCGGCCCCGGCAGATCCGCCGTAGAAGCTATCGTACCCAGCCTGTATCCATCCAAGACGAGGAAGGTCTAAAATGATCCCTCCTCCAAAAATAAGGTCTTCCTCCCCTACTTTTCGTATTCTGGCCAATGGCATGAGTCGGCCATCTGTTAAAATGCCATCGGCATACTCAAATTTACGGGTGTATTGCAGATGTCCTGAAAAGGATTTTTCATTGAACTCTGTAAGTGATTCACCTGTTTTAAGATTAAAATCGAATAGATTCTCCGCAAACAGACCAACATCAAAACTACCGAAGGAGACATTCATCCCGGGCTGAAAGGCAATAATAGAATTCTCGCTGAAACTTGCCAAGACCGGATCCTCCTCATTTGTGACTGCTCTTGCTTCATCAAAGCTGCTGCGATAATAAGGAATATTCAACCCTAAGGTTAAATTGCTCTTTTCAGAAAGTCGCACACCATATGCAAAATTGGTTAGGATACCAATATTAGAGACCAATCCTTCCTGTTGGTTGTAGACACTTATTCCAAGTCCGGCCCGGTCATTGATCCTACCGCTGTAACTCAGAAAATAATTTTGATAATTATCCTGAAAATAGGCCGACTGGCTTCTGTGGAAAAAGTTTATATACGATTTATCTTCCCGGACCGTTGAAAAGGTTGGGTTGATAAGAAATCGATTAAATTTTAAGAGATTTTGAAAAGGTACATTATAAGAAACATAAGGTGTTTCTTCCTGGCTAAAAAGGTGTCCCGAAAATAAAAGACTCAACATAATCAATGCCCAAAACCTAAAATGGACAACACAAACAAATTCCTTGAAAATAGATAGATTATTGCAGAACATGGCACAAGTATTTTCTGCACTAAATCATAGCTCCTTTCACAAGGTGGGAACACCTTTAGCCAAGAATAAAAACATAAAATTAAGAAGGAGTAATTTCTAGTACATAGGTTAATAGTTACTTTAGATTTGGACTCCCAAGGTGAGAAAAGAACGATAAGCGGACAATTTTTTTCGCCAAAATGCATGCCTTAGGTTCAAATTTCGACGAAAGACGCACTAATTGTTAAAGAAAGATGTTGTTCATCGAGAAAATGGATAATTATTTTTTAATAATTTCTCTAAGTTGTTCAATTTCAACCTGTTAATAATTCATAGGGTTGGCTGTTAATTTGAGTTAGTTTTGTTAAAAAAACTTGATATTAACACCCCTATTCTATTAAAATGCCCCCCACAAAACCTCCAATCAATAACTTCAAACTCCAAGCGCTCAAAAAACCAGGACCATCTCATTGGCAAATAAAGCAGATTATTAATCACAATTGAGTGGCACAATTTCACAGTTGGGTCTTTCTTATTTAGATACAAGGTTATATGATTACATCTTTGAATCATTATTAACTAAAAAATGTAATCTCATGAAAAAAATGACCTTTGTATTCGCCTTTGTTCTTTTTATTACCCATTCCTACGCACAGGAATCTAATGGTGTAGATCTGGTGATCACCGTTGAAAATGTCCTTTCGGATGGTGGTGAAATTCTAGCCGCCCTTCACACAGCAGATACTTTTATGAAAACCACTGGGGTATCAGATGTTTTACTAGAAGGAAAAAAGGGGGCAGTTAGCTTTACTTTTAAAGATGTAAAACCTGGTAGCTACGCGATTATGGTTATGCATGATTTGAATAGCAATAAAAATATGGACTTCGATTCTAATGGGATGCCACTGGAAAGTTATGGCATGTCTGGCAGCCATTTGAAAATGGGGCCACCTACTTTTGATGCTGCCAAATTTGAAGTAGCTGATAAAGATCTGGAACTTAATATTCGGTTTTAGAAACCGGCATTTACTAAAAAAGCCCGCTTTTCAGTGGGCTTTTATTCTAATTAAATTTCTTCTGCAAGCCAGGCTTTCATCATCCAAACAGTCTTTTCCTGTTCGGTAATGAAGCCACTCATCATAGAATTGGTTCCTTCATCATTAGCCTTTGCCGAAGCCTCTAATATATGGCGCTCTATTTTTAATAACTCTGATAGGGAGTTTACAATTAGACGGATTGCATCTTCATCTACTGTAACATTCTTACCCAGTGGTACTTTAGCATTCTTAATATAATCTTCAAAGGTATGTAAGGGCACTTCACCTAATGTAAGTATCCGCTCTGCTACCTCATCCACCTTTATGTTGGCATCGTTGTACAATTCTTCGAACTTCACATGCAAATCAAAGAAGCGCTTTCCTTTAATGTTCCAGTGAATACCTCTGAGATTCATGTAGTAGCGCTGAAAATTGGCCAATAAGATGTTTAATTCTTTTCCTAGTTCTCTAGATTGTGTAGTTTTTAAACCAATACTATTTAATTTCATGACCTTTCCTTTAGAGTATAAAGTTATTGAATTAAAAATAGCCATAATCATAAATTTTATTGATAGTTTTTATAAATTTATAGCTTAAAATTATAAGGATGACCATTACGCAATTACAGTATGTACTGGCCGTAGCAGAATATCAGAACTTTACGCTGGCCGCTGAAAAAAGCTTTGTCACTCAGCCTACTTTGAGCATGCAGGTACAAAAGTTAGAGGATGAATTAGATGTTCGGATTTTTGATCGCAGTAAAAAGCCTATTTCCATAACTGAGGCGGGAAAGAAGATAGTTGCACAGGCAAAGAACATTGTCAATGAGGCTAAAAGGATCAAGGATATTGTTGATCAGGAAAAAGGATTTATAGGCGGTGAGTTTACCCTTGGGATCATTCCTACTGTGATGCCCACATTACTGCCAATGTTTCTGAAGACCTTTATAAACAAATACCCCAAGGTTCATTTGGTGATCAAGGAACAAAATACAGAAAGCCTTATTAGAAATCTGCAAGATGGTCATTTAGATGCAGGTATTGCAGCCACACCCCTAGATATTGAATATATAACAGAACGCCCTCTTTATTATGAACCCTTTGTAGGATATATTCCTCCCAGCCATCGCCTGCGTAATGCCAATAAAATACAGCCGGAGGATCTAGATATCAAGGACATCCTACTACTGCGAGATGGCCATTGTTTCCGAGACGGAGTAGTAAATCTTTGTAAGGCGTCTCGTAATCTGGAAGATGAGCATTTTCAATTGCAAAGCGGCAGCTTTGAAACCTTGGTGAATTTGGCGAACGAGGGCCTCGGCATGACCTTATTACCGTATCTTAATACGCTTGAGCTGGATGAAAGCAAAAGATCTAATTTAAAGTATTTTAAGGAGCCACCTCCTGCCAGAGAGATAAGTCTTATCTATCACAAAAAGGAATTAAAGCTTCATATCGCCAACGCTTTAAGAGATGTGATCGCCGCAGTTATCATGGGAGCGATTAAATTTCAGGATGTAAATATTATCAGTCCGTTGTCAAAAAAATGACCGGAAATGATAAATTATAAGCAATAAAAAAGCCGCCAAATGGCGGCCCTTTTTAGGCTTTTATGTATAATAAACTCTCTTTTAATTCGGGTTTATCAACGATGAACTGGCGGAGCCAGTGTTTAAGTTCTTCAATTTCGAAAGGTAATAACTTCGAAATTGCTTTTTGTAGTTCCTTGCTAAACAATTTAGCGTCGAAACTAACCTTTTGGAGTACTGTTTTGTAATACTCCAACATAGCTCTAGCCATACATGTGTATTTTAGTTAGACTGTCTCATCGAATTTAACAATAAAAAGGTATTAAATATTGCACTGGGTTAGTTAAATATTAGATAAATTCACTTTTTCATCGATGAATTACGCTAAAAAATATCAAATAAACGGATTAAAGGCCATCATAAAAATGAACCTTATCCTCCTGACATTCATTTATTTAGCTGGATGTGCTTCTCAGAAGGAAAGGCGGTTTCAGAAAAATGTTATGGAAGCACTCTCTAGTCGGGATTTTGATGATCATTTTACCGGCCTGATGCTCTTTGATCCCATAACCGGAGACACACTGCTGGGAATAAATCATGATAAATACTTTACACCGGCGAGCAATACTAAAATTTTCACCCTTTACACTTCTTTAAAAATACTACCAGATTCCGTACCTGCCCTGAAATATGTAATTCAACAAGATACGCTCTACTTCACGGGAACAGGTGATCCGTCTGCCTTGCATCCCTATTTTCAGGATAGCAGTAGCATCTCTTTTATAAAGGGGTTTAAAAAGCTGGTATATGTAAATGGATTATTTGGAGAAGATCGGTTTGGTCCGGGTTGGGCATGGGAAGATTACGACAGCGCTTTCTCCCCTGAATTATCTGCCCTTCCGCTTTACGGGAACGTAATCACCCTCTTTAGGGATGATCCCTTGTCTGTAACACCGGCATATTTTAAGGACAGTGTACAACTTAAAACCAGTGTTACAAAACGATTAGAAGATCGCAATATCTTTTATTTTGATCCACAAAGAAAAGATACCGTACACGTCCCTTTTAAAAATAGTATCGCATTGACTAAAACTTTGCTGGAAGCAGCAGTTGGCAATACAATTTCCCTGGGTAAATCCTTCCCAGATGCTGACCCAAAAACATTGCACAGTATCTCCTCAGATAGTCTATACAAATACATGATGCAGGAAAGTGATAATTTTATTGCAGAGCAATTACTTATCATAGCCTCATCTGTTCTTACAGATACACTTTCGGGGGCAATAACGAGAGATTATATTTTGGATACATATCTGGCAGATCTTCCGCATAAACCCAGATGGGTAGATGGTTCCGGCCTATCCAGATACAATCTGTTTACCCCGGGCTCCATGATCTATGTACTTAATGCACTTTATAAGGAAATCCCCCGAAAACGCCTGTTTTCTCTTTTTCCTGCGGGTGGTATTTCCGGAACCCTGGAAGACTGGTATGCCGGAGATACTGAACCCTATGTGTTTGCAAAGTCGGGCACCCTGGGCAATAACTACTGTCTCAGCGGTTATTTAATCACTAAAAAAGGTAAGACACTGATCTTTAGTTTTATGAACAACCATTTTATGGAGCCTACCTCAAGTATAAAAAAACAGATAGAGCAAGTTCTGGAAACTATAAGGGATTCCTATTAAGGATTTTGTTACAGAAGATTTTGAATTTGAGCATATTGTAATAGCATAATAGTTTTAGCATCCTTGATCTTACCTTGTTGGATCATCTGAATAGCCTCTGCCATAGGGATCTCCAAAACTTCAATATTTTCGGTTTCATCCTCGGCTCCCCCACCCTTCCCTATTTTCATAGAAGCATCATAGGTTGCTATAAAAAAGTGTAGGATCTCTGTTACTGAACCCGGGGACATATATGACTCAAAAACTTTCTCTACCTGTTCTACCCGAAAACCGGTTTCTTCTTCAACTTCCTTTTTAATGCAACTAACCGCATCCTGATCATCTAATAATCCCGCACATACCTCTATCATCATTCCTGTTGTATTGCGGTTCACATAGGTGGGCATTCTAAATTGTCTGGTGAGGATCACTGTTCTTTTTTCGGGATTGTACAATAAGATAGCTGCCCCGTTCCCTCTGTCGTAAGCTTCACGCTGCTGTGTTTCCCAGCTACCGTCTTCCTTCTGATAGTCATACGTATACTTATTAAGGGTATACCAATGATCGGACAATACTTCTTTTTTTATATTCCTTATACTCCCGTTCTTCAAAATTATGTTGTTTTAAATGGCTTTTTATGCGATGTTATTTGTGCAATGTTAGTATCCTGTACTCTTTTAAACCGAAATTGCTTTGTTCAGATATCTTCTAAACGGCAGCATTTCCATGTATACCTCAATGATAACATCCTGAAAGTTGGGCTGCAGTACACTTTCTTCCGAAAGGGTATGAACAACGGCAAACGTCTTATTTCGCAACAAATCTATATATGGATGGTCTTTGGCAAATCCCTTTGGAGTGGTTTTTAGTTTTTCATCTTTATATAAGCTTCCAAAGATCTTTTTAAATGAAGGCTTTTGTAAAATAGCAACCAGGTGTTCCCCATCGTAATCAATGGCCTCCCTGAGACTGCGTAAAGTTTTAGAATCTGGTCGCCATAATCCTCCGGCCAGCATGGAGCCATGAATCCCTATCTCTATATAGAAATCGCCCGTATTAGGCGCTTTATCCAGTCCTGCCCCAAAATGATCCTTATACACGGGTTTATTTGGGTGAAACATCAGGTTATTATTGATCCTGTTAATGCCTTTTTTTCCGGGCGTATTATAGTATTCTGGATCTAATTCTGATAAACGAAGATTCAAATCATCGAGCCACTGAATGTATTCATTGCGAAGATTATGATAGGTTTTCCGGTGGCGGTCCATCCAATCCTTAGAATTGTTCTTGTCTAATTCATGCAGAAAATGGAGCAGCTCCTTAAAATTCATATAAACGCCTTAAGAGTATTTAATTATGAAAGCATATTAGAATCGATTGTCACCATCTATTAGATCTCCCAGACCTCCAAGGATGCTGCCTTCTCCCTTATCCTTTCCTCCACCTTTGGGAGCAGCTGCCCATACCCTGCTGGCCAGTCTGCTAAAGGGAAGCGACTGTACGTAGACGGTGCCCGGACCTTTTAAAGTAGCGAAAAACAAGCCTTCTCCTCCAAAAAGGGTGTTTTTAATTCCTCCTATAAATTCAATATCATAATCCACATCTTTGGTAAAGCCAACGATACATCCGGTATCTACTTTAAGCACTTCACCAACACCCAGTTCTTTTGTAGCAAGTGTACCACCGGCATGGACAAAGGCCATACCATCACCTTCTAATTTTTGCATGATAAATCCTTCCCCACCAAAGAAGCCTCGTCCAAGTCTTTTTGAAAATTCTATGCCTACTGAAACTCCCTGGGCAGCGCACAAAAAGGCGTCTTTTTGACAAATGAATTTGCCTTGTTTATCAGAGAGATCAATTGCGAGGATCTTTCCGGGATAAGGAGAAGCAAAAGATAAATGTTTCTTACCCTGCCCTACATTAAGAAAGGAGGTCATAAATAGTCCTTCTCCCGTAAGTATTCTTTTCCCTGCGGAAAGCAAACTGCCCAATACTCCTTTGTTCTGATTAGAACCATCTCCAAAGATTGTATCCATTTTAATATCGGACTCCATCATCATAAAACTGCCAGCTTCAGCCACCACAGCCTCTTGAGGATCGAGTTCTATCTCAACATATTGCATTTCTTCTCCATAAATATGGTAGTCTATTTCGTGTGCGTTCATGATCTTGTATTTTGGTTTAATTATTAGTGGCAGTCCGCGATCTTTTGTTACAAATTATTTACCCAGGGTTTGAATGATGTCTTCTACCTCCCTGTGGCGTTGTGTACCTATCATATACTTCTTCCCATTTTTTAGTACCAGGGAAAGCCCTCTGTTCCCCTTTACATTATAGACAGTACCGTGTGGGGTCCAGATCCTAAGACCATAGCCAATAAGCGGGCTGTATTTTACTATTTGAGCGTGTTCCACCTCGCTCCAGAGAATTCGTTTTTTAGCAAGGGGCGGAAAGTTGATTGCTATTTCCTTCTTTGTAATGGTGGTTTGAAGTTTTAGCCACCAAAAAAAGTAACAGAATGCCAACATTCCTAAAAGAAAAAGAACCAATCCCCAATCAGACATCGGATTGTTTCCAAAGTGCTCTTTTAATACAAATTGTTGTACAATTCCATAGATAGGTATTAATAGTACACCTCCTAATAAAAGCCACAACCACCACTGTGTAAAACGTTGTTCTTCTTTGAAAATAATAGTTGGATCCATGCTGTGTTCTTAGTATTATAATTCTTTAAGGTTTTGCTTTTAATTTTATGGTCCATTCAAAACTAAAATCGGATACCGTAATTCCCTCTTTGTTTATGCCTGTGGAATTCATCCAAAAGGTTTGCCCCTCTCCGGTCTCTATAGTTTTATCCAAAGCTTCACTTATTTTATGACCGTCCTCACAGGTAAATGTTATACGTCCTGTAGCCTTTTTGAAGAAGGAGCCTTTATTATTGGCCACTAACATAGAAACAGGTTTCCCTGTCTGTGCAATAAGACTACTCACCATAACACCCGTGCTTAACTCGGCGGCCATACCCTGTACAGCCCAATACATAGATCTGAAAGGGTTCTGATTGATCCATCTATGGGTCACGGTGACAACCGCTTTTTCATCATCAAGAGAGCGCAAACGTACGCCGGTCCACCAGGCTGCCGGTAATTTAAAAAAGAGAAAAGCATTGATCTTATTGACATTAGACCCCATGAATATTGTTATTTGGGCTTAAAAGTACCCAAAATTCCTGAAACCTATAATGTTAATATTATGTTAATATTTAGTACTATGTTTTGCATAATACCTTCCTTTAGATATATATTTGCATAAGAAACTAATATGTCATGACCGAAACCTTATCAAAACACGAAAAAAACTTGTCGGCTGCCATTCATGTATCCACCTTTGGCAGGCTCTTTGTTCCGTTTGGTAACATCCTATTACCCCTTGTTTTATGGCTTGCCAATCGCAATGACTCTGCTTTTGTGGATTATAACGGAAAGCAGGCACTGAACTTTCAGATCAGTATGTTACTGTATTCTGTGGTATTTGGTGTGATCTCAATTCCCTTCTTTTTTGGATTTTTTCCTGACTTGTTCGATCATGGATTTATGAATTGGGGAAACTGGAACCATTATAACGGCTTTCAAATGAATTTTGATTGGGATGATTTTCCCTTCCGTCGTATCTGGCCATTAGGCTTCGCCGGACTCATCCCAATTGCCCTGTTTATTGTCAATGTGGTGTATACCATTTTGGCAACCTTACGCACCAACGAAGGACAGGTATTTAAATACCCCATAAGCATACCATTTATAAAATAAGTAATAAAGCTATTGCAGTTTATTCATCAATCAATCATCAGTAAAGATCAACCAATGAACCATCAAAAAACGAACAGTTAACCCAGTGCTGATAGAAGTTCGGCTCATCACCGAATAGCATGTAACAGAAGAAAAAATTATGAATATAGAAAACACAAAAGCACAGATGCGTAAAGGCGTGCTAGAATACTGTATCCTATCTATCCTTCAGGAGGAAGATAAGTATACTTCTGAGATTCTGGAGACGCTAAAAGACGCAAAAATGCTGGTGGTGGAAGGTACTATCTATCCTCTGCTCACCAGACTTAAAAATGCGGGATTGCTGAATTACCGATGGGAGGAATCTACCTCCGGGCCGCCCAGAAAATATTACGGGCTTACAGAAACTGGAAAATTGTTCCTTAAAGAATTAGATACAACCTGGGACGAACTTAGAAATGCCGTGAATTTGGTTACCAACGCTAAAACAACGAAAAAATGAACAAAACAGTCAATATAAATCTCGCCAATGTCCTTTTTCATATTGATGAAGAGGCATTTAAAAAACTACAACGGTATTTGGAGGCCATTAAAAGGTCTTTCTCCGGAACAACAGGTAGTGATGAGATCATTGCCGATATAGAAGCACGGATAGCCGAACTCTTTCAGGCAAGAATGGAGAACGATCGCCAGGTCATTACTATGAAAGAAGTAGATGCCGTAATTAAGGTCATGGGGCAACCCGAAGACTACCGGGTAGACGAAGATATCTTTGAAGATGCTCCAAAGTCTGATCATACGACAACTACGCGCACAAAAAAATTGTATCGGGACATTGATAGTAAGTACCTGGGAGGCGTATGTGCCGGACTAGAACACTATTTCGGTTTTGATGCTCTTTGGATCCGACTCATTTTTATTTTCCTTGCCCTCACTACCGGGTTTGGTTTTATAGCCTATATCCTATTATGGATATTGGTTCCCGAAGCGGCCACTACATCGCAAAAGCTCGATATGAAAGGAAAACCTGTCAATATCAGTAACATCGAAAAAAAAATTAAAGAAGGATATGAAGATGTAGCTGAAAAGGTAAAAGGTGTAGACTATGACAAAATGGGCAATAAAGTAAAAAGCAGTGGTCGTACTTTTTTCGATGCCCTGGGTACTTTTATAATGTTCTGTTTTAAGGTCTTCGCTAAATTTATTGGGATCATTCTGATCATTATAGGAGCCGCTACCCTTATTGGGTTATTTATTGGTCTGTTTACAGTTGGGGTCCTGGATGTTATTCATATCCCCGGAATTGATTTCTACGAAATGGTAAATGCCTCCGGAGCATCGGTATGGCTCATCTCCCTCTTAGCATTTTTTGCAGTGGGTATCCCTTTCTTTTTTCTGCTATATCTGGGCTTGAAAATTTTGGTGAACAACCTGAAATCTATTGGGAATGTTATTAAATTCTCTTTATTGGGTCTTTGGTTGCTCTCTATTATTGGCCTAATTGTCTTCGGTATAAAAGAAGCCTCGGCCCATGCGTATTCTGGCAGCACTACAGTTAAGGAATCCTTATATTTTCCTACAGCACAAGATACATTATTGATCAGGGCAACAAGCAGTGAACTTTTTGATAATCAAGAGAATGTTGGGATCAATGGGATGACCGTTAGCTATGATGAAAATGGGGATCGGGTGCTATTTACAGACGATATTCGATTCGATATTAATAAGTCGAGTGATTCGCTATCCTATATCAGGATCCGTAAGGATGCCAATGGCAGCTCCACCGCAGATGCAAGAGAACGTGCAGGCAACATTCAATATTCATATAGCCTGGAGGGAAACACCCTTTCCGTAAGCAATTATTTGTACACCGCTATTAAAAATAAGGTAAGAGATCAGGAGGTAAGGGTAACTCTTTCCATTCCTGCAGGAACACATCTGAGATTTGACGCGGGCATGCGTCGCTATATGGGTCGGGTTACGCGATTCGACAGAGATATGTACCGGGGAAATATTGTGGATCATCTTTGGATAATGGGCCGTAATGGGGAATTAGAATGTCTGGATTGTGAGGATAACAAAAGAGGTGTGCGCTGGAACAATGATGATGAAGGCCGCATCATCATAGATGAAGACGGGATAGACATCAATGTACAAGATGGCGGCGATTCTTTTAAACTAAAGATCGATGAGAACGGGGTGGAGATCAAAGCAGATGACGGAGGAAGATAAGATGACAATTCATCCATATTTATCAACAACTGGGTAATTGAAACTACCCGCAGAACCAAATAGAAAATACATTTGACCTAACAATAATTACTAACAACCAACAGGAATAGTAACGTATTCCGAATAAAAAAGCAACATCATGACAACACTAGCTAGAATTGCAATTGCCGTACTCATGGCCCTTTTCTTATCTTCCTGTGCCTTCGATATGAACTTTGGCGAGGGAAAGAGAGGTAACGGAGAAGTAGCCAAAGAATCAAGAGAAGTATATGAGGAATTTACCGAAGTATCTGCATCCGAAGGTTTGGATGTATATGTTACCCAGGGAGATGACTTTAGTATTGAAGTTGAAGCCGATGAAAACATCATTGATCTTATTGGTACCGATATTAAGAACGGGAAACTTAGGATCCATGCTATTGAAAACATTGGGAGGGCCACAAAAAGAATACATGTTTCCCTGCCATCTGTAACTGGCCTCTACGCTTCCAGTGGAGCCGATCTATTTACACAAAATGTGATCAGAGCCAACAAGATCTCACTAGATGCCAGCAGCGGAGCCGGGATTAAAGTAGCCTTAGTAGCAGATGAAGTGGATGCGGATACCAGTAGTGGAGCCGATATCAGAATTGAAGGAGAAGCAATGGTGTTCCATGCTGATGCAAGTAGTGGTTCGGATATCAAAGCAAAGGATTTTACTGTAAAAACCTGTCATGCAGACGCCAGTAGTGGAGCTGACATTTCTGTTAATGTCTCCGAGACCTTGATAGCCGATGCCAGTAGTGGTGCAGATATATCATATGTAGGTAACCCGGATGTTCAGAAAAAGAAATCCTATTCCGGTAGCGTTCATAAAGACTAGAACTATCTTATAATAAATATGTTTAAAAACCCTGAATATTCTTTCAGGGTTTTTATTTGCCTTAAATCGCTTTGTTTATCTTAGAGTTAAAATTTATTCATGCAACTCAAACTTAGCTCTCACACGCTCCAACTCAAACACACCTTTACAATTTCGAGGGAGTCACACCTAACGCAGGATACGCTTATAGTTCATCTCAGTCATCAAAATAAAACGGGCTACGGTGAAGCCACCTCCAATCCGTATTATGGTCATACCTTAAAAAGCCTTCACGCAGAAATTGAAGCTATTAGATCTGAGATTGAGAATTACCCTTTTACGGAGCCGGAAGTATTCCATTCATGGTTGTGTAAAAAAGATCTGAGTTCTTTTGCGCTATGTGCCTTAGACCTTGCGGCCCACGATCTCTATGGGAAACTCAGGAATAAGCCTCTTTATGAATTATGGGGAACTACCATTGACAAATACCCTTTAACGAATTACACTATTGGAATTGATACCATTGAAAAAATGGTAGAAAAAATGAAGGAAACACCATGGCCCATTTACAAGATAAAACTAGGCACTAAGGAAGATTTGGATATAGTAAGGGAATTACGAAAGCATAGTAACGCCGTCTTTAGAATAGATGCCAACGGTGCCTGGTCTGCTGCACAAACAGTAGCCATTGCCCCAACCCTGAAAGAATTGGGTGTTGAGTTTATTGAACAACCCCTGAAAGCGGATGATTGGGCCGGTATGGAAAAGGTTGCTCACCATTCTGTCTTACCTGTGATCGCAGATGAAAGTTGCCTGGTGGAAGCAGATGTTGATCACTGTGCCCTGCATTTTAATGGGATCAATATTAAACTCACCAAATGTGGAGGCCTAACACCCGCACTTAGAATGATAAAGCACGGCAAGGAACTGGGACTAAAGATCATGGTTGGTTGTATGACTGAATCTACCGTAGGGATTTCAGCCATCGGACAGTTATTACCTCAATTAGATTATGTGGATATGGATGGCCCATTATTGATCACAAACGATATAGCCAAAGGGATAGAGATATTGAACGATGCAAGTATTAAATTCCCTACTCTTGGTGGTAGTGGAATAACACTATTATAATGAAGGTACAGGTATCCACATATCCGGGAAGGAAAGTGAACATTGATGGCGAATCTTTTCTTTATTTTGGCGGAACCTCATATTTAGGAGTACATACAGACGCCGAATTCCAGGATTTGGTACTGAACTCTATTAAACAATACGGTTCAAATTTTGGCACCTCAAGAAGGTCTAATGTGCAGTTCTCTATTTATAACGAAGCCGAATCTTATATGGCCAAATGGGTTGGCAGTGAAGCCTGTCTTACGATGTCTTCAGGATATTTGGCAGGACAATTGGTAGCGAACCACTTTAACACCAAACAATACAGATTGTTCTATGCCCCTAATAGTCATTCCGCGCTCTTTAGAACAAATGCTAAACCGTACACTACCTATACTACTTTAAATATTGCACTACGTGAACACATTGAAAAAAAGAAGGAGGAGATTCCTGTCATATTTCTGGATTCCATAGATTTCTCTGGCTGCAACTATCCGGATTTTCAAATTCTTCAGACCCTGCCTCTAACATCCTGTATTCTGGTAGTTGATGACTCTCATGGAATAGGGATCGTAGGGAAAGATGGAGCGGGAGTTTTCAGATCCTTACAATCAATTTCATGCCGGGAACTTGTGCTCTGTGCATCCCTAGGTAAAGCCCTGGGACTGCAAGCAGGGGCGGTATTTGGTAAAAAGGAACGAATAGAACAAATGAAGTCATCCAATTTCTTTGGAGGGGCTAGTCCGGCAGCACCTTTTTATATGGCGCATTTTATGCAAGCCAAGGTTGTTTATTCCAGGAAAAGGCAGTTGTTACAGGATAACATCAAAAGTTTTTTATCGGTAGCCAAAGCTTCAAAACTATTAAATTTTATGCCTGATTATCCCGTATTTGGTTTTTCCGACCCTCAACTTACGGAACACTTAAGGGAGAACAAGATCATTATTACCGATTTCAGATATCCAACTGAAGATACCTATGCCACAAACAGAATTGTATTAACAGCCGCACATACGCAAGAAGATATTTTTTCCCTATCTGAAGCACTAAATTCCTATAAGTGACAATTTCCTGTGATCTATAGCTATCCCAATGTTCAATTATTTACAATTAGGTAAAAAATTTAACAAAAAATTTGTATCTTAATATTTATTCTTGAAAGCACTAAACAATTGAACTATGAGAAATGTAATGAAGATCGCCGGCCTCGCAATTATTTTGATACTTGCTGCTACGGTACTATCATCCAAACCAAATTCAATGCATACCATGCAAGGAGTTTGGGAACTAGAAAGTTTTTCAAATTGGAACGGTGATGTTATAACCACAGAAGACAAAGCGCCTGGATACAGACAGGTAAAGATCTATTACAATGGAAAAATCATGTGGTCTCGTTGGGTACCGGGGGATCAACAAGGCAGATTTGGCTATGGTTCCTATAAGATCACAGATACCGAATTAATTGAAACCATAGAGTATGGAGACTTCGAAATGATGCAGGCATTAGATACCATACGAGAATTTACCTTTGAGCTCGACCTGAAAGATGATACCTACAGCCAAATCACTTTAGATTTGGATGGTAATCCCACCTTTTCAGAGAATTATATAAGAATCGATTAAAGATTCCTTGTTGAATAAAAAAACCCCGACATATTCGGGGTTTTTTATGCGGTATAATCTCGTTTTACTAATTTACTTCTGCATGTGTTTCAATAGTAGCTAAATAGCGCTCTGCATCTAAAGCTGCCATGCAGCCGGTACCCGCGGCTGTAACTGCCTGTCTGTATTCCTTGTCCTGTACATCACCACTGGCAAAAACGCCAGGTTTGGAGGTCTTGGTAGATTTTCCTTTAGTGATTAAATACCCGGTCTCATCCATCTCCAATTGCCCCTTAAATATGTCGGTATTGGGTTTATGACCAATGGCAACGAAAAATCCGGTAATCGCAATTTCTTCTTTTTCGCCAGTTTGATTGTTCACCATTCTTAATCCTTCAACTACCTGTTCCCCCAGGATCTCATCTACCTCTGTATTAAAGCGAACATCAATATTAGGTAAACTTTTTATTCTGTGCTGCATTGCTTTAGAGGCCCTCATTTCATCGCGTCGGATAAGCATGGTAACCTTCTTACAAATATTGGCCAGATATGAAGCTTCTTCAGCGGCGGTATCACCTCCACCAACAATTGCCACCTCTTGCCCTTTGTAAAAAAAGCCATCGCATACGGCACATGCAGAAACCCCACCACCTCGTAAGCGCTGCTCACTTGGAATATTTAAATATTTAGCAGTGGCTCCGGTAGAAATGATCACAGTTTCCGCCTCCACTACCTTAGAATCATCTATGGTAACTTTATGTATGCCTCCTTTTTGAGTGCTAAAGTCTACCGCAGTAGCCATACCAATACGCACCTCTGTTCCGAAACGCTCTGCTTGTTGCTGTAATTGTATCATCATGGTAGGCCCGTCAATACCTTCCGGATACCCTGGAAAGTTATCAACTTCGGTAGTTGTGGTCAATTGTCCACCTGGCTCCATCCCTGTATACATCACCGGTTTAAGATCGGCTCTGGCTGCATAAATTGCTGCCGTATAGCCCGCTGGGCCCGATCCTAAAATAAGTGTTTTTAATCGTTCTGTTTTTTCTGACATAGTACAAACATCCTTTAATATTCAGGGCATAAATGTAGCCCTTTCACACAAAATTTATTCTTCAAAGTTATCAAAAGTTATTATACTCTCATAACTCTCAACACCTCAACAAAATGGCTTTTAGTAGTCGGAAAAATCCATGACAACTTACAATTTAGTCCCGTAGGCAAGGTCGCCTGCATCGCCCAATCCCGGTATTATATAACCCTTACTGGTAAGTTCCGCATCAATGGCTGAGATCCACAAATGGGTATTCTTTGGAAATACGGTTGAGACATGTTGTACGCCTGCTTTTGAACCTATCACTGATATAATATGTATTTGTTTGGGTTTGCCGTGTTCCTTCAGGGCTTTGAGTACATTCTCCAGGGTCTTACCGGTTGCGAGCATGGGGTCTGTAAGGATCAGGATCTTATTATTCAGATCCGGGGCCGCAAAATATTTTACGATCACCTCAAAAGCATCTCCCCCGTCCGGATGATGTCTGTATGCAGAAATAAACGCATTTTCGGCATGGTCAAAATAATTAAGAAGCCCTTGATGCAATGGTAATCCAGCCCTTAATACGGAGCAAAGTACTAACTGGTCCGAGGGGATTTCAATCTCTTTTTTGCCAAATGGTGTTTTAACCGTTTTATTCTTATAGTCGAGTAATTTGCTCATCTCATAACCCAGGATCTCTCCAATTCTTTGAATATTGCGGCGAAAACGCATCTGGTCTTTTTGAATGACCTCGTCTCTGATCTCAGCCATAAACTGATTTAATAGCGAATTTTGATCTTCAAAATGATGTACTATCATAGAAAGGTTAATTTAATTTAAAGATACATGAATGTATCTAATAGCCTTCCAAGATAAGTCCATAACAAACGCTGATTTACCAAAAAAAAGCCGAATTGTAACAAGAGTTACCTTTTGCAGAACCTATTATTCATAACTTTAAAAATTAGAAACATGACCAAATTGTACTTTTCATGAAGCGACGCCTTTTCCTTTCAAGAACCGCATTGAGTTCTTTGACCGCCCTTATTGGGACCGATATCGTTTTCGGAGCTTTAATTCCGGAGGGATATTCTCCCCTACTCTTACAAGATCCTGATCCTTTTACCCTATTCAAAAAGGACAAGGATATGGTTGTGCTCAATGACAAACCTTGGAACATAGAGGCACAAGCCCATTTATTAGATGATGATATAACGCCCAATAAATATATGTTCATTAGAAATAATGGACTAATACCTGAAAATATTGATGAGTCGAGCTGGACACTTACCATAGATGGGGAAGCGGTAAACGCTAAAAAGACCTATACGCTGGCGGAGTTAAAATCTAAATTTAAATCGTATACCTATCAACTAACATTAGAGTGCGGAGGTAATGGTCGAAGTGAATTTGATCCGCCTGCCAAAGGAAACCAATGGACCGTTGGAGCAGTCTCCTGCGCAACATGGACGGGTGTTCGCTTACGTGACGTCCTGGAAGATGTTGGGTTCACAAGCAAAGCCGTCTATATTGGTTACCATGCCGCAGATGTTCATCTCAGCAGGGACCCTGATAAAGAGCCAATTTCAAGAGGGGCACCCATGGCAAAAGCGCTGCAGGATGAAACCCTTATAGCCTTTAAAATGAATGGACAAGATATTCCTTTGGCCCATGGATACCCGCTGCGATTAGTAGCAGGAGGATGGCCGGCATCGGTCTCCGGGAAATGGCTACAGCGCATTAGCGTGCGAGACCGTGTGCACGATGGAACAAAGATGACAGGGGATGCTTACAGGGTACCTTGTAATCCTGTAGCGCCTGGTAAAAAGGTGAAGGATGAAGATATGTGCATCATTGAGTCTATGCCTGTTAAATCGCTTATAACCTATCCCCGCAGTGGAGCAATGATAAAGGATGGACAGAAATTAAATATCAGGGGGCATGCCTGGGCAGGTGAACTGGAAGTAGTAAAAATGGAGTATTCAATAGATTTCGGTGCCACTTGGAAAAACTGTGCCATCGCAAAACCCAAGAACAGGTTGGCCTGGCAGAATTTCAACGCCTCCATCTCCTTTCCCAAGAAAGGCTATTACGAAGTTTGGGCCAGAGCAACGGATGCAAATGGCATTAGTCAGCCAATGTTGTTGCCGGGCTGGAACCCAAAAGGATATTTAAATAATGCCAGTCACCGAATTGCGATCAAGGTTACCTAAGAATGGAAGAACACGATAAATTTAAATCCCAGATCAAAAGCATTTACCGGCTTTTAGTTACGCTGTTGCTGCTTTTTGGCATTACAGCCCTGGCCGTCGTATACCTTATTTCAGATCCTACACTCTCCTTCTTCAAGGAGCCGGCTGCTGTGGAAGAATACGCTGTGGTGCCTAATGAAGACGACTTTGATAAAATAGAGAATGGTATCCATATACGAACCGGATTAAAAGATGCGGAAGGGTTAATGACCGTTGTAAACAACTGTACCAATTGCCATTCGGCCCAGTTGGTTATTCAGAACCGCATGAACGAAGAACGATGGAAAGCCACTATTCTTTGGATGCAGGAAACGCAAAACCTTTGGGATCTTGGGAAGAATGAAGATATCATTGTGAACTATCTAGTAACTAATTATCCTCCGCAAAAAAAAGGCAGGAGAGAAATATTAAGAAATATCAGCTGGTATGATCTTAAGGAGTAGCATTTTATTTATACTGCTTGCATTTGAGTTGATCGGTTGTAAGGAAAATAGTGTGTTGCCGGTTCAGCAGGAAGTGCTTTTAGGCAGTCATTTAGTTTCGTATGACAGCCCCCTGTTGACATCGAATGACCCCGCTGTTACAATTATCGATTTTCGTAATGAGAAAGCTTATGACGAAGGGCATTTGCCCAACGCCATTAACCTTTACAGGAACGATTTTCAGGATACAACACTGCCTTTCAAAGGCATGCGAATCAACAAAATACAGGTGGCAGAACGTTTAGGAAAAGCAGGGATCACAGAGAAGCATACCTTAATTGTTTATGATGACAAAGGCTCTTCTGATGCTTCCAGGTTTTGGTGGTTGCTGCAACTTTATAATTTTGAGCAGGTTTACCTGCTAAACGGAGGAATAGGACATTGGGAAAAAATGGGTGGCAAAATTAGCAGGAGCAAACCCGAAATAAAGCCGGCTATTTTTCATTTCCCTGACCAAGCAGATAAACCACTCATAATTACTAAAGACAACTTGCATAGGTTGATAATGTCTGACGCTTCCAAAGCATTTCTGGTTGACGCCAGAAGTAAAGAAGAATATGAAGGAAATTATCTGAAAGCAGGTGCAAAAAAAGCGGGAAGGATACCAAAGAGCGTAAATATTGATTGGGCCGAAACAGTTGACTACGGAAACACCCATACCTTTAAACCTTTGGCCGAACTGGAAAAAATATACGGGAGAATAGGTGCATCCAAGGAAGATACCATCATCGTTTATTGCCATACAGGCGTTAGGTCTTCCCATACAACATTTGTACTTACTCAATTATTGAATTATAAAAATGTTTTAAACTATGACGGTTCCTGGGCGGAATGGAGTTATTATGACGACCTCCCTTTTGAAACTGATTCTATTACTTTTTAAAAAAAAATAAACTATGGAAGATTATTGGAATGCATTTGTAAGTGCCTTTAATGGCAGTGTATCATGGACCTGGAAATCGATCATTTTTGATGTCCCCTGGTACACCAATTATTTTTGGGGGTTGATAGCCATATCACTTGTAGCCTGGCTGCTGGAGATCGTATTTCCCTGGAGAAAAGAACAATCCATATTTCGGAAGGATTTTTGGTTAGACGCCTTTTATATGTTCTTCAACTTTTTCATGTTCGCCATCGCGATCAGTGGAATCTATAAAATGCTGGAAGTCTTGTTTAAAGATATAGGGATCACCGCAAAAAGTCTTTCGATCATTGATATTTCCGCCTTTCCTATGTGGGCACAGTTGCTTATCTTTTTTATCGTATTAGATTTTGTTCAGTGGTTCACTCATACCCTTTTACACAAGTATAGCTTTCTGTGGAATTTCCACAAAGTGCATCATTCAGTGAAGGAAATGGGATTTGCAGCACACTTGCGATACCACTGGATGGAGAATATATTGTACAAGCCCCTAAAGGTCTTTGGGGTAATGATACTTGGTGGATTTGAACCAGAGCAAGCCTATGTTGTACATTTTATTGCTATTGCAATAGGGCATCTTAACCATTCCAATGTGAAAATTACCTGGGGTCCTTTAAAGTATATCTTTAACAATCCTGTCATGCATTTATACCACCATGCTTATGTGCTTCCTGAAGGTTCTTATGGGGTAAATTTTGGGATTAGCCTGAGTCTCTGGGATTATATTTTTAAGACTAATTACATTCCGGAAGATAGTGGTACCATAACACTTGGTTTTCCCGGAGATGACAAATTCCCTCAGGATTTCCTGCATCAAAACACCTATGGCTTTGTAAAACCTAAAAAGAAAAAATAAAATACGGTTAGGAGCGTCCTAAAATAAAATCAGCTGCCATCCTCGCATGCAGGTCCGTGGTTGCCAACATAGGAATATCAGCCATATCTGATGACAAGAGCATTGGAAGTTCGGTACATCCCAAGACGATGGCCTCAGCACCACGCGACTTTAAAAGTGAGATCTGATTTAGGAAGAACTTTCTGGCCTCTTCTGTGAACTGGCCCTGAGTCAACTCCTTTGAGACGTAATGATGAGATTGTGTTAATCCTTCGCCTTCCGGGATGATGGTTTCAATATTGAAATGTTCCTGTAAGTAATCAGGGATAAAACCAAGGGTCATGGTTGGTCTGTTTCCCAATAGTCCAACTTTTTTAACGCCAAGTAATACCGCTTCCCTACCAGTAGCCTCTGCTATGTGCAGGATGGGGATCCCTATTTTAGGCTGAACGTGGGTAAAGGTCATATGGGGAGTATTGGCACAGATGACAAGGGCCTTTGCCCCGGCTTTTTCCAATTTTTGAGCGACTTCGAGATATTTGGCATTGATCTTTTCCGAATTCTGTTCGCGCATTAATTCGATGTTGATGCTGTAAATGAGTAATTCCGGGTTTCCCTGAGTGCCAATTGCCTCACCTACCATTTCATTGATAAGGCGGTAATACACAATTGTAGAGTGCCAGGATGTTCCGCCAATAAGTCCAATATTTCTCATCTATAAGATATTTCCGGTGTTAAATTTTTTTCTCTTCTTTTATGTCTACTCTGAAAGCAAAATAACCCTGTTGTTCCGGGCCTGTTCATTGCGATAATTGTTTAGGGGCATTAACTTTCTAATTGTTTCTACCTGCTCCAGGGATACCGTTATTGGTTCCTTAAAAATAAACCACATTACATTTTCCTTACAAGGTGGGGTGGTCAATGAACCTGTATAGCTAAAATACGCTCTGTTAGCGGGTAAATTCAGGTTCATATCAAACGCCAGGTCTACCAAAATGGTATCTCCGTGTTTAATGGGAAGATACCGTTCTAAAAAATCAAATGGTTCGCTGCTTTTTTCTTCCCTGGACATGACCGCCAGTACAGCATAATTCCCACTTAAATTCTGGTGTACAAGGTGGATGACCATAGGATAACGAATCCCTTCGATCAAATGCTCGGCAGGTTCGTGAAAGTGGAATTGTTTCAGGTCGAATCGTACCCCTTCTATCTCTATGTAATCGCCGGCCGCAAAATTATATTGGATGGTATGACCATTGTTTACCACGTTATAAATATGGGTGCTGTCAGCGTAAAAAATCTGCAATGCTCCTCGAGTTTTTCCCCGCTCGTAATTGACAATATTGATGGGGGATTGGGCCAATCCATCGCAATCTGAATACTCCTCGATCATTGCCCAATGTTCCGGTCCGGTTTCCCCCTCATAATTCCATTGTGATTCCCCAGAATGCACAGTTTCAGAATTGGCCCTTGTCTTAATTGCAGGGGCTTCATCCTTCTGTTGCCTGCAACCCTGAATGGCAAAAACAAGTACAAAAATGAAAAGTAGGCTTCTCATACGAAGTAGTGAGATTAGTGTTGATAATGACCAAATACCTATTATACTTATAAAAACAATTTATTCGGTTTGTTCTTCAACAAATTGAATACGCCACAAACCCCGTAGTTCCTCTATATCATATTCAATGGCCTTATCCTGAGGATACAAGGCAGATAATGTTTCCATGACGGGTGTTGTAATTTCATTATTGGGTGTTCCATGACATTGCAGACACATGGCATTGGTGACGATAGGGTAATAAAAATAGACCTCATCACCAATTTCCTTTGTTATGGGACGAATCTCCCCTTTACTTTCAACCTGCCGTTTAAAAGCGATCATATAGCCAAGTTCTTCTTCGCTGGCCTGGTTCAATAAATTTCTGGGTTTATCTGTTATGCGTTTAATCAGTGCATTCTTCATGATTCCCATACTATCCGTAAGACTGGCAGCCTGGTTTTTACAAAAACCAATAGCCCCCGTCGTCCCCTTTTCCTGAATAGCCTTCATTAAATTTTTGCCAAGAACTCCCTGGGTAGCCATAGCTATTTCCATCCCTTTTTCATTGTAATAAACAGGCACGCCTTCATAGGCATCATCTTCCTCAATCTGCCTATTTTTCTTACCCATTCCTTTCCCCATTCCTTTCCCTTTTCCCATTCCTTTCCCCTGTCCATGACCTTTTTGAAAATGCTCCTCAAACCAATCTGGTTGCGGCAATTCTGCATCATACAGATAGGCTGCTATGTCTCTTATAGACTCCTCAGAATAGGGTTGGTAAGGCATTACGCCAAACCTCCTCAGGGCACCTCTCATTCTCGACTTTTCTGGTTGTGGGTCACTAAGCCAGGTGATCATGGCCTTGGTAAAGTCTTGCTTACTGGTATTATCATCTATATAATGCCTTTTTACTGCAACCATGGGTGGGGCTATCATTGTTGCTTCCGAAGCCTTGGGGTTATGGCATATATAGCATTCATTCTCTACGATCTTCTTACCAGGGTTTGAAGTTGCATTGACTGCCAGGTCAGAGGGGGTTTCCTCTACAGCTTGATACCCTTTTTGGGAATCTTTACATGAAATACTCAGTACGATGCCCAACAGAAATACGAGATAGCGCATAGTTATAATTTTTGTTACTTATGGTTAATTTGATCTTGCAATAAATTAAGTATTCCACGTCCCGTACTTCACTTCCAACGCAAAATACCTCCTTTGAGGTCATATACCTTTTCAAATCCTAGAGCGGCTAACTTATGTGCTGCCCTGTTGCTTCTATTGCCAGATCTACAATATAGATAAAGAGGTTTGGTCTTATCCATTTTTTCAAATTCCTTAAAAAAAGCATCACCCTTAAAATAATCTATGTTAAGTGCTCTGGCAATATGCCCACCCTTAAATTCCCTATGAGTACGCACATCTACCAATTGTACCTTATTCATGTGAACTGCCTTCTTAAACTCTTCCACCTCTAGCACTTCCACATTAGCACTAGTTGCAGACCTGGATCCAAATAGTGTATTAAATAACGACATTATTCTATAATTTTAGAATTTGCTTTTAAAAAAAGGGAGCAATGACCTTCTGAGTAATTGCTCCCTACATCAATCCAACCAAAAAAACAATATTTGTAATACTATCACAACCCAGACGTACATTTAAAATCCGATCAGCAATAACAGTAAAGTCATAGGAACCACCCTGAATCGACTTATTCTATTTTTTGTTTTTCAATTAAATTTTTAGCTATTTTTTATATAATATTAAAAGTATAAAGACTTCATGTACTAGCACGTAACCTAGGTTACAAAGACCTGTTCTTAATGTTGTTTATAATGACATTAAACTGTTGTTCTATTCTTAGAGAAGGATTTCTTCAATAAGGATGTATATCCCCATAAGGAGTACTAACCATCCGAAAGATTTTTTGAGCTTTGCGCCTTCAATATATTTGTTGAGCCATACGCCAATCAGAATCCCTAACAGAGAAAAAGCAGTAAAACTCCAGAGAAATAACCAGTCTATTTCCATTGTTTCCACGTCGCCAATAAAACCTACGAGCGACTTAATTGCGATAATGAGCAAGGAGGTGGCCACCGCTTTTTTCATTGGAAGTTTGGCAAGGATTACCAGTGCAGGAATGATCAAAAATCCGCCTCCTGCTCCTACAATACCTGTGATGACTCCAACAACCGCTCCCTCTAAAACGATCATAGGATAATTATACTTTATAGCTGTATTATGAACAATACCAGGCTTATGCTTCCCACTGATCATTGAAAAGGATGCCAGCAACATAATAATGGCAAAAAAGATCATGATCCCAATATCACGTGTTACCGTGAAGTTTGCAATTTCAAACAAATACTCAGGAATGGCAGGTATTAGAAACCTTCTGGTTAGATAGACCGCTATAAAAGCAGGTATGGCAAATACAATGGCCGTCTTAAAGTCAACCAGTCCTTTTCTGATATTTTGAAGAGCGCCTAACATAGATGACACTCCCACCACAAAAAGAGAATAGGCCGTAGCGAGTACTGGGTTAATTGAGAGGAGATATACCATAATTGGGACGGTAAGGACAGACCCTCCCCCGCCAATGAGGCCTAGAACAACCCCAATGATCAGGGCACCTAAATACCCTAAAATTTGTGTAATATCCACTTATATTTTAAAATCATATCAAATGTAACCTGCCGGGACAAGCAAAGGCGTAACCTAGGTTACAATGAGTCCAGAAAGGTACATTAAAAATAAGGTCGCTTATTTTGGCTGAATATTAAAAGACCTTCATAAAAGGAAAATCTCAGGAACATGATAAGTATCATTTTATGGGCAAGATTATTTGAATAGCTTCATAAAGTGAATTCTAAAGGGATATTCCATGAAAACGCTAT
>CBDUON010000006.1:0-39325 GCA_965368835.1 uncultured Eudoraea sp.
TTTGCTCACTTTGTTCGCTCGTTGGACCCAGCGCTCCCAAGGTCAAAAAGTAAAAATACCGTAGCTTTCTTACTGTTAACTGATAAAGCTTACTTCTAACTTTACTAAACACTGGGGTTAACTTTGCTCACTTTGTTCGCTCGTTGGACCCAGCGCTCCCAAGGTCAAAAAGTAAAACCCACGCAACCTGCGGTTGCTGTTTTTTATACTGTCGAAAATCTCAAGCAAGCTTGGCTTTTCTCCAAAATAAAAAACCCACCGTGTGGTGGGTTTTACTTTCTCTGGTGACCTGGCTGGGGCTCGAACCCAGGACCCTCTCCTTAAAAGGGAGATGCTCTACCAACTGAGCTACCAGGTCAAAAAGTGTAAGGTCGTTTTTCTTTAGAAATCACACAGGTATTCCTTAAGAGGGTGCAAATATACTATCTATAATCTATTTTTCAAGACCGAGAGGGGAGAAATTTATTTTTTTTTGAATATCCCGCTAATTACGCCATTTTTACTAAAAAATAATAGAATGATCATCGTCCTTGTGGGGTATATGGGTAGCGGAAAATCGGTAGTAGGGAAACTCCTTGCTCATAGCCTGGAGCTTCCGTTTATCGACCTTGATGAATATATAGAAGGTGAATTACAAGAAAGTATATCCAACATATTTAATAATAAAGGTGAGATCTATTTTAGAAAGAAAGAACACGAATATCTTTATAAAGTACTGCAAGACCATGATCATCTGGTATTGGCTACGGGTGGGGGAACACCATGTTACTCAGGAAATATGGAGGTATTATTAAAACAAACTCCCTATGTCTTCTATCTTCAGGTATCTGTTCCGGAATTAGCACGCCGACTTTCAATGGAAAAACAACACAGACCAATAATAAGTCATCTAAACGATGATTCCCTCCCCGAATACATTGCTAAACATCTCTTTGAACGGAGCCCTTACTATATGAAGGCGAACTATACACTACTATGTGATGGAAAATCAATAGAGGAGATAGTAAAAGAAATAGAGGACGATCTAGTCTAGAAAAACCTCGTCTTTTTTAGGTTGGAAACGCACATGTACATGCTCCTGAAGTGATGTAGAAAGCGAGATGCCTTTATAGTCTGCCTTTACAGGATATCTTTTATGATTCCGATTTACAAGAACAGCAGTCTTTAGCTGTTTTAATGGTGTTTTTAGGAAGTGGTGAACCCCATATATCAGGGTAGATCCTGAATTTAATACATCATCAACAAGCACAATAGATCCATTTTTATAGTCCTCTGCCGGAATAGATGTAGTTACGCCACTTTTTATAGGGTTGGTCTTATCCATACTAACCTTGCACAACAGGATCTCAGCCTCCGTTATCTGCCTCAGTACCCGTTGTATTTTCTTCGCAAAATCTAAGCCGCCCCCATCGATCCCTGCTATAATGATCCTTTTCTCTTCTACATTGGCCTCCAGGATCTGATAGGCAATACGACGAATGATATGTGTTATTTGATGATGATTCAGGATTTTATTTTCCATGTGGTCAGTCAGATTTCTTCTCAAAGATAAAAAAGAGTTCGGTTCCCTGTCTAGGAGGGATGGAATTATAGGCTCGTTCTAATTTTCTGATATCAAAATAAGGGGTAAAAAGTGTACTGTATTCCTCCAGGCTGCCACCAAAAGGTGGACCTTTTTCTGTTAGAGGGAAATCAAAGAAGAGTCCGGCTAAGAGACCACCTTTTTTCAAAAGCAATTGCATTTTTTTTGCATAGCGTTCCCTGTATTGGGGTAAAAGCGCACAGAAAAAAGTTTGTTCCAACACAAGATCAAAATCTTTTTCTTCAAGATCAAAAAAGTCCCCCACCAGCAATTGCTTTTTAGGAAAGTTTGGGTGCCTGTCTTGAAGGTCTTGCAAGGGTTTTTCACTAATATCGAGCGCATATACAGATGTGAATCCTTGTTCAAACAAGTAGCCAACCTCATATGCCTTTCCGGCTCCCGGGACCAGTATCTTTAATTCCTTGTTTGGCAGCTGATCTATAAATTCCTTCAAAGGTGTTGAGATGGTTCCAACATCCCAGCCTAATCTGTTTTCCTGATAGCGCTCGTCCCAATACTTTTTACTCCCCTTCATCCAGATAATCATCTATGGTTCGCCTGTCTTTTTTGGTGGGTCTTCCCATTCCTTTTTTTCTGTAGTATTCCTTGGCAAGTTTCTGAACTTCCTGATGTTGCAGAGCATCTGCCGGAGTAGTATCTACACGGTACAAGCCCACAATTTTTGCGGCAACTCTGCTCTCCGGTATTTCAATCACTGTAAGCTGATAATGGATCTGATTCTTCCGAACAATGAGCTTGTCTGTTGGAAACACTTCTCTGGAGGGCTTTACCACTTGCTCATTGATCTGTACATGCCCTTTCTTACAGGCTTCTGTGGCCTTGTTCCGGGTCTTGTAATAACGGGTGCACCATAAGTACTTATCAATGCGCATAAACAAACTAAATTCTTTGTTAAGGTCTTCAACAAAAATAGGGGAAAATTGTATCTTGCGGGCGTTAAAAGAAAAGCTATGCAATTAAGAAAAGTCGTTCTTGCAATGACTGTGTTTATTTTTGTTCTGTCTTGTAAAAAAGATGACGGACCGGGATTCGACCTAATTCCACCTCGTTTATTAAGTGAAGTAGTTGTAGAAGACGAAGCGGCTCTACAGGCATATTTGGAAACTCATTTCTATAATTATGAAGACTTTGAAAATCCTCCAGCCGATTTTGATTTTCAAGTACAATTAGACACAATAGCAGGAATCAACAGTGATAAGCGGCCACTTATTCAAGATGTTCAGTCCTTAACAATTGAGGTGTCATCTGAAGATTTTGAGCTCGATAGCGATGAGACCATACCTCATACACTGTATTATCTGATAGCTCGTGAAGGCGAAGGCGGACTGCCTACAGCGGCAGATTCTGTCTATATACGCTATCAGGGATCCTTGTTAAATGGAGTTCTGTTTGATGCTACCTCAGATTATACCTGGCAATATTTACCATTTTTCCTTCGAGGCTATTCTCAGGCGGTATCTAAATTCAGGGTAGGGGATGCTATTGTTGAAAACCCGGATGGCACTACAGAAATAACCAATGGAGGTGTGGGGGCAATGTTTCTTCCTTCAGGATTGGCGTATTACAATGGCAGTTCTAATGGAATTCCGGCCTATGCACCTTTGATCTTTAAGATATCAGCCGGATTATATATTCCAGACACGGATTACGATGGAGATGGAATTCCTTCCAGTATGGAAGACCTAAACGGGGATGGTGATGTTACAAATGACAATACGGATGTCAAAGAGGAAAGAGCCATACGTTCACCATTATTCCCAAATCACCTCGATCCGGATGATGATGAGGACGGGATATTAACCAGAGATGAAATAGTCATTGATGCACAGGGGAATATCAGTTTTCCTGATGATGACAATGATGGGATTCCAAATTATTTAGACAAGGATAGTTGATCCAAAATAAGGCATAAAAAAAAGCCCTGAGATTTCTCAGGGCTTTTTTATTTCTATAATTTCAGTGAGAAGCTTAAGATAAGCTGATCTGGTCTGGTATCTATCCTACTTTCTCCTACCGTAGTTAGATTTGTATTGATAAACGTGGCCTCATTGTCGCTAAATCCTCGTTCGTACCGCAGATCTACTCCCAGCTTCCCGAGATTGATTCCGGCTCCTATATTTAAACCAACCGTAAAATCATTTTTTACATCGCTGATGGTAATGCCATCGTATTCTGTATCCAGAATATACTGGAATGCAGGTCCGGCAAAAACATGCAATGGCCCAATGACCTTAGTTCCTATCAATAAAGGAAGGTCTAGCTTTTGCATTTTAAAATTGTCATCGTCGTAATCAGACTTGGTACTGGTATAGACCAATTCCGGACGTAAGTAAACGCTGGAACCTATCTGGCCAAAAAAGCCAATATGATAGCCTACATTTCTGCTGGGATTCTTTGCTGCCGCACTGGCAGATTCAAAATAATCCCCATTCGCATTGTAGTTAAGTCCGGCTTTAACGCCAAAATTAGAGTCTGTCTGGGCAAAAGAAATAGCAGTAACTGTGGCAAAAGCCACCATAAGAAGTGTTTTTTTCATAATGTGTTCTTTTTAAGATATAACCTTAGTATCAAGAATGATACCGAAGCTTATTTTTTTCTTTTCAACACCTGTAAAACGGCCTTCTCTATTGCTTTATTGTTCAATCCGTATTTTTCCATTAATTGATCTGCAGTACCACTTTCTCCGAAGGTATCCTGGGTAGCTACAAACTCTTGTGGAGCAGGGTGGTGTTGGGTTAGCGTACGAGCTACACTTTCGCCCAGACCACCTAAAAAGTTGTGTTCCTCCGCACTTACAACACAGCCTGTTTTCCGAATAGATGTAAGCAGGGCTTTCTCATCTAATGGTTTTATAGTGTGGATATTTATGACCTCGGCAGAGATACCTTGGGTCTCCAATGCCTCGGCAGCTACCAAAGCTTCCCAAACCAGGTGTCCGGTTGCTACAATGGTCACATCGGTACCTTCACTTAGTATAACAGCTTTCCCAATCTCAAAATGTTGATCAGGAGCAGTAAAATTTGGCACTTTTGGTCTTCCAAAACGGAGATATACAGGCCCGTGATGTTCTGCTATGGCCAGCGTAGCGGCTTTTGTTTGGTTATAGTCGCACGTATTGATAACAGTCATTCCCGGTAGCATCTTCATCATCCCAATATCTTCCAGGATCTGATGTGTAGCTCCGTCCTCGCCCAAAGTAAGGCCTGCGTGCGAGGCGCATATCTTCACGTTCTTATCCGAATAGGCAATAGATTGCCTTATCTGATCATAGACCCTTCCCGTAGAGAAATTTGCAAAGGTTCCTGTAAAGGGAATATAACCTCCAATAGTAAGTCCGGCAGCAATACCCATCATATTTGCTTCTGCGATCCCCACTTGAAAGAATCTTTCAGGATTCTCTTCAATAAACTGTTCGATCTTTAATGAACCCACTAGATCGGCACAAAGGGCCACTACTTTTGGGTTAGATCTTCCCAGCTCTGTCATCCCGGCTCCATAACCGCTTCTGGTATCTTTTTTTCCTTGATCGATATATTTTTTCATGTAGTAGTCTTAATAAGTGTATTAATAATCCCCAAGGGTTTCAGTGTTTTGAGCCAATGCAGTTGCGAGTTGTTCATCATTGGGTGCTTTTCCATGCCACGCATGGGTATACATCATAAAATCGACCCCATTACCCATGATGGTATGCATAATAATACATACCGGTTTTCCTTTTCCGGTTCTGCTTTTAGCTTCTTTCATGGTTTGGATGATGGCATTGACATCGTTCCCTTCCTTAAGTTCAATAACATCCCAACCAAAAACTTTAAACTTGGCCCCAACGTCTCCTAGAGACAGTACATCTTCTGTGGCTCCATCGATCTGCTGTCCATTCCTGTCTATGGTGGCAATTAGGTTGTCTATTTTTTTACTGCCGGCATACATGATGGCTTCCCAATTCTGACCTTCCTGTAATTCTCCGTCGCCGTGAAGGCTGTAAACCAGATGCTTATCGCCGTTGAGTTTTTTCGCTTGAGCAGCACCTATGGCAACAGACATTCCCTGACCTAAAGATCCGGAGGCAATTCGTACGCCGGGTAACCCTTCATGTGTAGTAGGGTGCCCCTGTAAACGGGAGTTTAGCAATCTGAATGTGTTCAGTTCTTTTACAGGAAAATATCCTTTGCGTGCCAGAACACTGTAAAAGACAGGAGAGATATGTCCGTTGGAAAGAAAGAAAATATCCTCCCCAATACCATCCATAGAGAAGGACTTTTTTAGTTCCATGACCTCGTAATAGAGGGCAACAAAAAATTCTGTACATCCCAGTGACCCCCCGGGGTGACCGGAGTTTACCTTGTGTACCATACGCACTATATCTCTGCGTACCTGAACAACGATTTCATCTAGTTCTTGCAATGTTGGCATAATTATCTTCTTAATTTTCGAGCTAAAAGTAACGGCAATCTTTGGCTTCTACAAGGGGAGTTATTATATTTTATCAACTGGTAGACTACCTCTGAACTTTATTTTTTTGTTAAGGAAAATCTATACTGTGTTACCTATCTTTGCGTACTCAATAAGCTACTTGCAATTCTCACTACTACATACAGATCCATCAACTAAGGCAAGGGCCGGTGAAATGATTACCGATCACGGGGTTATTAAGACTCCCATTTTTATGCCGGTAGGAACAGTGGCCACCGTTAAGGGGATTCATCAGAAAGAATTGCGGGAGGAAATAGATCCGGATATCATTCTGGGGAATACCTATCATTTGTACCTAAGGCCCGGCACTGAAATTTTACGTAAGGCTGGTGGCTTGCATGCTTTTATGGGATGGGATCGGAATATTTTAACGGATAGTGGTGGCTATCAGGTGTATTCCCTTTCTGCAAACCGGAAGATCAGGGAGGAAGGAGTAAAGTTCAAGTCGCATATAGATGGATCTTTACATATGTTTACTCCGGAGAAAGTCATGGAAATTCAAAGGACCATAGGGGCAGATATCATTATGGCTTTTGATGAATGTACACCTTATCCGTGTGAGTATGACTATGCGAAGAAATCTATGCATATGACCCATAGATGGTTAGACCGTTGTATTGAACATCTTACAAAGACACCTACTCTATATGGATATGCTCAGACATTCTTCCCAATTGTTCAGGGATCTACTTTTAAAGATCTCAGAAAACAATCGGCAGAATATATAGCCGGTGTGGGAGCCGAAGGAAATGCCATTGGCGGCCTGTCCGTAGGAGAGCCGGCAGAAGAGATGTATGCCATGACCGAGGTGGTCTGCGATATATTACCGGAGGATAAGCCCCGATATCTAATGGGTGTGGGTACACCGATCAATATTCTGGAGAACATTGCGCTGGGGATAGATATGTTCGATTGTGTTATGCCCACCCGTAATGGGCGTAATGGGATGTTATTTACAGCACACGGAACTATCAATATCAAAAATAAAAAATGGGAAGATGATTTCTCTCCAATTGATGAACATGGACCAACCTTTGTAGACAGAGAATATACGAAGGCCTATCTTAGGCATCTCTTTGCGGCTAATGAATATTTAGGGAGGCAGATAGCCAGTATCCATAATCTGGGATTTTACCTCTGGTTGGTGCGTGAGGCGAGAAATCATATTTTAGCAGGAGATTTTGGTGCCTGGAAAACAATGATGGTAAAACAAATGGATAAACGCCTGTAATGTTAAAGATTCTTGATTGGTATATTTTAAAGCGATATCTCGTCACTTTCGGGATGATGCTTTTGTTGTTTGTGCCAATAGGGATCATGCTTAATCTGGCGGAACAGATTGGGAAAATGATAGACAATGAGGCTCCGGTAAACGAGATCCTCATCTATTATATGAATTTTACCATTTATATTGGCAATCTGCTGTTCCCAATATTTCTCTTTCTCTCTATCATCTTTTTTACATCGAAGTTGGCCAATAACACGGAGATCGTGGCTATTTTAAGTTCCGGGGTTTCTTATAGCCGATTTTTACGCCCTTATTGGATAGGGGCCTCCATGGTTGCTGTACTTATGTTCTTTATGAGCATGTTTATTGTACCTAATGCCAGTATAGGTTACCACGAATTTAAATTTAAGTATCTCAAAAGGGGCAAACAAGACAGGGTAACAAGCAATATATTTAATCAGCTCAACGAGAACGACTTTATATATGTAAGTAGTTTTGATCCTGATCGCCAAATAGGCTATAATTTTACTTTTGAACACTTCAATGAGAACAATGAGTTGTCAGAAAAAATTAGTGCCGGCAACATTAGATGGGTGTCAAAAGACAGTGTCTACAGGCTTACAAGCTATACAAATAGAAAGGTTGTGGGGAAAGAAGAAATTGTGGTTACCAAAAGGAGACTCGACACTATTTTTAACTTTAAAATAGATGATCTTACGCCGGTATCCTATGTGGCTGAGACGAAAAACCTCTTTGAACTAAATAAGTTTATAAAAGTTCAGCAAAAAAAGGGGGCCTCAAATATCAATACCTATATATTGGTAAAATACAAACGCTGGGCTTTACCCTTTACTGCTTTTATTCTCACTTTTATTGGGGTGGCGGTATCTTCTGTAAAACGAAGAGGAGGGATGGGAGTTAATCTGGCCTTTGGTATAGGAGTGGCTTTTATTTATATCTTTTTTGACAAGGTATTTGGCACACTTGCAGAGCAATCTGGCTTTTCGCCTATGCTGGCAGTGATCATCCCAAACCTGGCTTTTGGTGTATTAGGCTTCTACCTTCTTCAAAATGCAAAACGATAACCTTAAGAATTATCTGCTTCTTCACCTCATTGTTTTTATCTGGGGCTTTACTGCCGTATTAGGTAAATTAATCAGTATTGATGCCATACCACTTGTATGGTACCGTATGTTATTGGCTGCAATTTGCATCCTTATATATATAGGTATAAAAAGATTTTCATTAAAGGTCTCTTTAAAAACACTGTTAGTCCTGGTAATTGCAGGAATTACCATTGCACTGCACTGGATCACTTTTTTTAGTGCTATTAAAGTATCAAATGTTTCAGTGGCATTGGCAACCATGGCTACAGGGGCCTTTTTTGGATCGCTCTTAGAACCTCTGTGGTACGGCAGAAAGATCATTGGGTATGAAGTTGTTTTTGGATTGATAGTGATCGTAGGGCTGTCTTTTATTTTTAACGTAAGTACTGAATATACCCTGGGGATCATTCTCGCACTTATTTCAGCTTTTTTAGGAGCTGTATTCACTCTTATCAATGGACAATTAATAAAGACCCAAAAACCTTCTGTTATTGGATTTTATGAACTCTTCAGTGGTGCACTTTTTATTTCCGTCTACCTTCTGTTTCAGTCAGGGTTTAGCAGGGGATTCTTTGATTTAAGTGGATCGGATTGGGGATATTTGTTTATTCTTGCCTCCATTTGTACAGCCTATGCCTTTATTGCTTCTGTAAAGATTATGCGGGTCATTAGTCCATACACTGTATTGCTCACCGTAAACCTGGAACCTATATATGGCATTCTGCTTGCCTTTGCAATATTCGGTGAGAGCGAAAAAATGAACGGCTTGTTTTATGCAGGAGCCGTAATAATTTTGCTCACAGTAGTTGCTAATGGTATTTTGAAGAACCGCAAGCGATTAAAAAGACAGGGGTGACCAAAATGGTTTCCATTAATATTTTATATTTGTGGGCCTAATTAAACGAAACTAAAAATAGATGGAATATTTGGATTTTGAACTTCCCATAAAGGAGTTGGAAGAACAATTGGAGAAATGTCAGGTCATAGGGGAGGAGAGCGATGTAGATGTTACTGAGACTTGCAAACAGATCGAAAAAAAGCTTTCCGAAACCCGTAAATCAATCTATAAAAATCTTACTGCCTGGCAACGGGTACAATTATCGAGGCATCCTAACAGGCCATATACCCTGGATTATATTAAAGCGATCTGTGGTGAAACTTTTCTGGAACTACACGGAGACAGAAATGTGAAGGATGACAAAGCAATGATTGGTGGTCTGGGTAAGATAGGTGATCAAAGCTTTATGTTTATTGGTCAGCAAAAAGGATACAATACAAAGACCAGACAATTTCGAAATTTTGGAATGGCCAACCCTGAAGGATACCGAAAAGCATTGCGATTGATGAAATCTGCAGAAAAATTTGGGATCCCTGTAGTTTGCCTGATAGATACTCCCGGGGCCTATCCCGGAATAGAAGCTGAGGAACGAGGACAAGGAGAGGCCATTGCAAGAAATATATTAGAAATGACCCGTTTAAAAGTTCCGATCATTGTAGTGATCATAGGAGAGGGTGCCTCAGGCGGTGCTTTGGGGATTGGTGTAGGAGATAAGGTATTGATGTTAGAGAATACATGGTATTCTGTGATTTCACCAGAATCTTGTTCTTCCATCCTATGGAGGAGCTGGGAATACAAGGAAATTGCTGCGGATGCGCTGAAGCTCACTGCCATCGATATGAAAAAATTAAAACTCATTGACGAGATCGTAAGAGAGCCAGAAGGTGGGGCACATTCTAATAGAGAGAAGACATTTGACATTGTTAAAAACAAAATTTCCAAGCATTACGAAGAGCTCAAAAAGTTATCACCAAAGGAGCTGGTTAAAATGCGAATGGAGAAATATGCCGATATGGGCGTTTTTAGCGGCTAAAACGCTGTCTTAAAAGCTAAAACGAAAACCGAAGTTATTCCACTTCGGTTTTTTTACGTTATCAACACAAATTCGTAACTTATCAACATACCAATTGTTGATGAACCGTTAATATCGGAATTTCATTTTTAAATGGTAACTTAAGGTTAATGCATACTTTAGCAGCTATGGAAAAACCAAGTCCTGTTATAGGTCATAAAATAGGGAAATCTACTCTCATCAACCTTGAAAAGGGTAAAATACCACCTCAAGCCGTTGATTTAGAGGAGGTTGTGCTTGGTGCTATGATGATCGACAAGAAGGGGGTTGATGAGGTCATAGATATTCTTCATCCCGATGCCTTCTATAAGGATGCACATCGTTACATCTATGAAGCGGTCTTCAAATTGTTTGAATCTTCTGAACCGGTCGATTTATTAACCGTTTCTGCCCAATTGCGGAAGGAAGGAAAATTAGATCTTGTAGGAGGGGATTTTTACCTGATAAAACTCACTCAAAAAGTAGCCAGTTCTGCCCATATTGAGTTCCATGCCCGTATTATCCTCCAAAAATATATTCAACGTAGTTTAATAAAGATTTCAAGTGAGATCATCGAAGATGCTTATAATGAGTCAACTGATGTTTTTGATCTCTTAGATAATGCAGAATCAAAATTATATGAGGTTACCCAGGGGAATTTAAAACGCTCTGCAGAAACAGCTCAGAATTTGGTTATTCAGGCCAAGAAAAAGATAGAAGAAATTTCCAATAAGGATGGATTAAGTGGTATTCCGTCTGGCTTTGATAAAGTTGATAAACTAACTTCAGGTTGGCAACCGAGCGACTTGATAATTATTGCTGCAAGACCGGGGATGGGAAAAACAGCGTTGACGCTTTCCATGGCCAGAAACATGGCGGTGAATTCCAATATTCCGGTGGCCTTCTTTTCGCTGGAAATGTCTTCAGTTCAGTTGATCACCCGGCTTATTTCCTCAGAAACAGGTTTGTCTTCTGAAAAACTTCGTACAGGAAGACTGGAAAAACACGAATGGGAGCAATTGAATGTAAAGGTAAAAGCGCTGGAAACGGCCCCATTATTTATAGACGATACACCATCATTATCAATTTTTGATCTTCGCGCAAAGGCAAGACGTTTAGCTTCACAGCACAACATTAAACTCATAGTATTAGATTATCTGCAGCTAATGACAGCTGGCGGAAGTCAAAAAGGAGGGAACAGGGAACAAGAAATCTCTATGATCTCAAGAAACTTAAAAGCCCTTGCCAAGGAACTTAACATACCTGTCATTGCTCTTTCACAGCTATCACGGGCAGTAGAAACACGTGGAGGAAGCAAGCGACCTATCCTTTCCGACCTTAGGGAATCTGGTGCTATTGAGCAGGATGCAGATATTGTTTCCTTTATCTACAGGCCGGAATACTACAAAATAGATGAATGGGATGATGAAGAACGTACTCCTACACAGGGTCAGGCCGAGTTTATTGTTGCCAAGCACAGAAATGGTGGCTTAGATAATATTAGGTTAAAGTTCATTGGACAATTAGGTAAATTTGATAACTTGGATGACTTTGATTCCCCTTTCGAATTTCAGTCAAAAATGAATGCCGATGGGGATAATCCGTTTATTACCAAAAATCTGCCAAACGCAGACGAAGCTTTTGGAAGCGCAATGAACGATAATCCAGATCTAGACCCGGATGACAACGAAGTCCCATTTTAAGAACAAAATACCAGCACTTACCTTTTCAATACCATTTCTTTTGCCTTTTTTGAAAAGTTTAGTGTACCATACCTTTACTCTTGGTATTCGAAAAAAGCATGTTCTTTTAGTAGTCATACTTCTTGCCTGCAATTTTACCGCCATGGCTTCCATGATTCTTATCCCTATGGATGCGGAAAGTCAGGAGAACCACTTAAAAGCCTATGGCATTACCTTTTGGATCCTTACAAAAGAGCAAAAAGTACAGTGGTTGTTAAATTACCGGGGGGGCTCATTTTTATTACCGGATGGGGAAGCAATACGAAGCGAATGTCAAATAAGGGGTGTTTCCTATGAAGTAATATCTGATGTGCAGGCGGAAGCCATTTTAGATGCCATTGCCAGTCCTTCTCAGAATCAGGAGGCAGTTATCCTTGAGAAGGCACCAAAGATCGCAGTGTACAGTCCTAAAGAAAATCAACCCTGGGATGATGCGGTTACTATGGTCCTCACCTATGCCGAAATCCCCTATGTAACTATATATGATGAAGAGGTCTTAGATGATCAGCTGGCGCTTTATGATTGGCTGCACCTGCATCATGAAGACTTTACCGGACAGTATGGGAAATTTTACCAGGCCTATCGCTCACAACCCTGGTATATTGAAGGGAAACTAAATGCAGAAGCACTGGCTTCCAAACTGGGATATTCTAAAGTTTCTGAAGAAAAGGGCGCAGTAGCATTAAAGATCAGGAATTATGTCATTGGCGGCGGATTTATGTTTGCCATGTGTTCTGCTACCGATAGTTTTGATATTGCCCTGGCAGCCCAGGGAGTAGATATTTGTGAACCCATGTTTGACGGGGATCCCTCGGAGCCTAACTACCAAAGTAAATTAAATTTTGGTAACACCTTCGCTTTTCAAAACTTCAGCTTGGAAAGAAACCCACTGCGGTATGAGTTCTCCTCCATAGATATGACCAATAAGCGACAGAGAGTACCCAGGGAATCTGATTATTTCTCCCTGATGGATTTCTCTGCCAAATGGGATCCGGTTCCTACAATGCTTTGTCAGAACCATACTTCTCTGGTCAAAGGTTTTATGGGACAAACCACAGCTTTTGAAAGAAGTGAGATTAAACCCACAGTATTGGTATTAGGTGAAAATAAACTCAATGGAGAGGCACGCTATATCCACGGCATTAAAGGAAAAGGATTTTTTACCTTTTACGGGGGGCATGATCCGGAAGACTACCAACACCGGGTTGGAGACCCAAAGACAGAACTGGAATTACACCCTAATTCCCCCGGATATCGACTTATTTTAAACAATGTACTTTTTCCTGCAGCTCGTAAGAAGAAGCAAAAGACCTAAGAAAGGCTCTTCAATAAGCTTTCAAGGATGCTTTCCACCCCAAACTGGTCATTGCTAACTGTCTGGTATTTTGCTGCTTTCAGTACATTAGGATGGGCATTGGCCATGGCAAAACTATAGTCGGAAAGGGCCATCATCTCCAGATCATTGTTGTAATCTCCGAAAACAAGGGTTTCTCCGGGTCCAATGCTTAATTGGTTCTGTATCTTTTGCAGGGCATATCCTTTATGAGCATTTGGATGTGAAATATCTACCCAGTGTTGCCCGCTAATCTTGACCATCAGCGATTCTTCAAAGGGAGCAACAAGAGGATAAATAAACTCTTCCGAGCTATCAAAATGGTAGACGGCTATTTTCATGACCTCTTCCTGAAAGGTATACAGATCATCAATGATCTCAAATTCGGTATAATACTCCCTTAATACCCTGAGAAAATCTTCTGAATGTCCTGAAACAAAGGCATTATTCCGGGCGCAGAGAACAGGGTGAACTTCCTGAGATATTTTCAGGGAATCCAGAACTGTGTTTTTTATGGCTCCATTAAGTGGGGTTGAAACGATCTCCCGATCACCAAACATGGCAAGGCCACCATTTTCTGCTATTACAAAAATCTCATCCCTAATTGGCTGTAGCTTGTTAACTATACTGTTGTACTGTCTGCCACTGGCCGCAACAAAATGAATTCCCTGGGCCCTTAAGGCTTTATAAAGATGAAAAAAACGAGGACTAACTTCATGCTGAGAGTTCAACAAGGTACCGTCCATATCGGTAACCACTAATTTTATTCGGGATAGATCTATCAAGACACATAATTTAAGCTACAAAGGTATTTCTAATGTTTAATTTCTTGGCATCTTTGGAAAAGTATTCTAATTGAAAAAACTTAGGACCAATGTTAATGCTTCAGAAGGAAATGATTTTACCCCCTTTTCCAAGGGGTGTGCACCTGATAACAGACCTCATTACGGATAAATTTTCAGAACTAAAGAAGCTAGAGACAGGCATGGCTCAAATTTTTATTAAACACACTTCTGCCAGTCTAACTATTAATGAAAATGCCGATCCCTCTGTGCGGACCGATTTTGAAAAGCATTTGAATGTGATGGTACCCGAAAATGCACCTTACTTTATTCATACATACGAAGGTCCGGATGATATGCCGGCACATATCAAAGCCTCTCTCATGGGATCGTCTGTGATGATCCCTGTTACAAAAGGCAGTTTTAATCTGGGGATTTGGCAGGGAATTTATTTGTGTGAACACAGGAATAAGGCAAGTGGACGACAAATAGTACTCAGTGCATGGGGAGTTTAATAAAGAACAGAATTTAAATAAAAAGTGGGGGGAAATAAAAAAGTCCTGTGGATTACACAGGACTTTTTTAGCGAGATATTTGTTGATGTTATTTTACCTTTTCAACGATGGCCTTAAAAGCATCGGGATGATTCATAGCCAAATCGGCTAGTACCTTTCTGTTAAGCTCAATATTGTTGGCTTTAACTCTTCCCATAAATTGAGAATAAGACATTCCGTGCATTCTGGCACCTGCATTGATACGGGTTATCCAAAGAGCGCGGAAAGTTCTTTTCTTGTTTCTGCGGTCTCTGTAGGCATATACCATTGCCTTTTCTACGGCATTCTTAGCAACGGTCCAAACATTTTTACGTCTTCCAAAGTATCCTTTGGCGAGCTTCATCACTTTTTTTCTTCTAGCTCTTGAAGCAACTGAATTTACTGATCTTGGCATTTTTTCTTGTGTTTTTTTGTAGCAGGCGGCTTTTTATTTTAAAGCACTTTTATGGCCCGGCTCCACGGTTTATAATTTTACCTTTTGTTGCGTTTATTTCAATCGCAACTGTAGCTTAATGTTATCTGAATCGGCTTCGTGTACCAATCCGGAATGGGTTAAGCGCAGCTTACGCTTTTTACTTTTTTTCGTCAGAATGTGACTTTTAAAAGCGTGCTTTCTTTTGATCTTACCAGAGCCAGTAAGCTTAAATCGCTTTTTGGCACTAGATTTAGTTTTCATTTTAGGCATTGTTCCTTTTTATTTTTATTTATCTCGCTTTGGTATTCTTATTTTTTTGTCTTGGGAGAAATAAACATCGTCATTCTCTTTCCTTCTAATTTCGGCATTTGCTCTACCTTTCCTAATTCTTCTAATTCCTGAGCTAGCTTCAATAATAATATTTCACCCTTGTCCTTGTATACGATAGACCTTCCTTTGAAAAATACGTAGGCCTTTAACTTTGCACCTTCTTTAAGGAACTTCTCGGCATGCTTCTTTTTAAAATCGTAATCGTGGTCGTCCGTATTTGGACCAAATCGTATTTCCTTTACGATTACTTTAGTAGCCTTGGCCTTCATTACCTTTTCTCGCTTTTTTTGCTCGTAAAGGAATTTCTTGTAATCTATAATTTTACATACGGGTGGATCCGCATTTGGTGAGATTTCGACCAAATCCAATTCTAGTTCTTCAGCCTTATCCAGGGCTTCTCGTATAGGGAATACCCCCATCTCTACGTTGTCACCTACCAAACGTACAGTTGGAGATAAGATCTTTCCGTTGATTTTGTGAGGGTTTTTATTTTCCCTCCTAGGTTGGGGTCTAAATCTTCTTCGTATTGCTATGACTACTTAATTTTAATTAAACTTTATTTTTGTCGTTAAAACGACTTTAAGGTACTATTTATTTCTTTTTCAACCAAGTGGACAAAATCTCCCATGGTAACAGTACCAAGGTCTTCACCTCCATGGCGACGAACTGAAAGGGTTTCTTTCTCCTCTTCATTCTCTCCAACGATAAGCATAAATGGAATTTTATTCATTTCTGCTTCCCGTATTTTCTTTCCTACCGTCTCATTTCTACTATCAACAAGCGCGCGAATTTCGTGATTTTCTAGGGATTTTAAAACTTTTTCCGCATATATTTCATGTTTCTCGCTGACTGGCAATACGATAGCCTGATCCGGTATAAGCCATAATGGGAAGTTACCTCCGGTATGTTCTAGTAATAATGCCACAAAACGCTCCATACTTCCAAAAGGTGCCCGGTGTATCATAACTGGTCTGTGCAGTTCGTTATCACTGCCTTTGTAGGTAAGATCAAAGCGTTCAGGCAGGTTGTAATCTACCTGTATGGTTCCCAGCTGCCAATTTCTTCCAAGAGCATCTTTCACCATAAAGTCGAGCTTAGGACCATAAAAGGCGGCTTCTCCCGGAACAATCTTATAGGTAAGCCCTTTCTCTTCGGCTGCATTTATGATAGCCTGTTCTGCCTTTTCCCAATTATCAACAGAACCTATATATTTCTCTGGTTTTTCCGGATCCCTAACAGAAACCTGTGCCGTAAAATTATCGAATCCCAGGGAACCCAGAACATACAAAGAAAGGTCTATCACATTCTTAAATTCCTGGTCTAATTGATCCTGGGTACAGAAAATATGCGCATCGTCTTGCGTAAAACCTCGTACTCTGGTGAGCCCGTGGAGTTCCCCACTTTGTTCGTAACGATAAACCGTACCAAATTCTGCATATCGTTTTGGCAATTCTCTGTAACTAAATGGTTTTGCATTGTAGATCTCACAATGGTGCGGACAATTCATGGGTTTCAACAAGAATTCTTCGTCTTCTTTTGGGGTATGAATAGGTTGAAAACTATCTTCTCCGTATTTTTCGTAATGCCCTGAAGTGACATATAATTCCTTTTGGCCAATATGTGGTGTTATAACCATTTCATAGCCAGCTTTTTTCTGTGCTTTTTTTAGGAATTGCTCCAGCCGATCTCTTAATGCAGCTCCTTTAGGGAGCCATAATGGAAGACCCAGACCTACTTTTTGTGAAAAAGTAAAAAGTTCTAATTCACGCCCAAGTTTTCTGTGATCTCGCTTCTTGGCCTCCTCCAGGAGTTCTAAATATTCTGTAAGATCTTTCTGTTTAGGAAAGGAGATGCCATACACCCGCGTTAGTTGGGTATTTTTTTCATCGCCACGCCAGTAAGCACCAGCTACACTAAGTAGTTTAAAGGCCTTTACAATTCCAGTATTGGGAATGTGTCCACCTCTGCAGAGATCAGTAAAACTATCGTGATCGCAAAAGGTTATAGAACCATCTTCCAGATTTGAGATCAACTCAACTTTATACTGGTTATGCTGTTTTTTATAGTAATCAAGAGCCTCTTTTTTAGATACATCCCTCATCTTAAATGGATGTTTACCTCTTGCTATCTCAATGGCATGTTTTTCAATAGCCGGGAAGTCTTTTTCAGAAATACTGTGTTCTCCAAAGTCTATATCGTAATAAAATCCGTTTTCAATGGCGGGTCCAATGGTGAGCTTTACCCCGGGATATAATTCTTCAATGGCCTGGGCAAGAATATGTGAGGACGAGTGCCAAAAGGCTTTTTTGCCAAGATCATCATTCCAGGTATACAAGGTTAGACTCCCGTCTTCATGTAAAGGGGTAACTGATTCAACAATGGTATCGTTGAATTTTGCGGAAATAACATTTCTGGCGAGACCTTCACTTATATCCCTGGCAACATCCATAGGAGTACTGCCCTCATTAAAGGTCTTAACGGAACCATCCGGAAGCGTAATTTTGATCATAGTCAGTGCCTTTTCACTCTAGATGCGCAAAGATAGTGTGTTGGATGTAAGCGGACAAGAGCAGCGTCCCACTTAATTCTTTCCATTAGTTTTCTTGCCAAACAAGGCATCAATGAGGGTTTTAATACCGTAAAATCCCATGACTATGGCGGAAATCGCCAGAATACCACCAATAATCAATACCGGAATATACCACGGATGATCCTGATTTTTAAATGCCTGAAAGAGGACAACCGGAGCTGTAAATAGCAAGGCCGTGGTAAATGCCAGGTATTTCACCCCTTTTAATAGTAATTCTTTGTTGGTTCGCAAATCATCTTTCTTATGGATGCAAAAATACGAATTAACAAGATGAGCATATACACTATGGGAATTTTAAATATTCACTTGTTTATCATCTGCCGTCACTTTTGTACCTTTCTACTATATGAATATTGTCCTTATTCCTGATAAATTTAAAGGCTCTCTTAGTGCCGCTGAGGTGATTGAAGCGCTTACAAAAGGAATTAAAAGAGCTAATCCCAATGCTGTTATTTCTTCCCTGATCACTTCTGATGGTGGTGATGGGTTTCTGGATGCTGTGCAACAAACCCTTGCCGTTGAAAAAGTATATTGTGAATCCGTTGATCCTTTGGGCAGGCCTATTTCTGCTCCCTATCTGTATCATCCTGAAAAGAAAACTGCCTATATAGAATTGGCTCAATGCAGCGGTATGGTCTTACTTACCAATGAGGAACGCAACCCCTTGAAAACCTCCACTTTAGGCACCGGACTACAGATAAAACACGCTATAGAACAAGGAGCAAAAGTAATTTGTGTAGGTCTGGGAGGTAGTGCTACCAACGATGGAGGCATTGGGATAGCTCATGGTCTGGGCTTTCGCTTTTTAAACAGAAAAGGAGAAATACTTCCACCTACAGGAGAAAGTTTGTCTCATATCCACAGTATTGAAACTGAGGGGGTATCCTCAGAACTGAAAAACATACAATTTCATGCAGTGAATGATGTTAATAATCCGCTCACCGGGCCTAACGGAGCTGCCTTTGTTTATGCCAGGCAAAAGGGGGCAAATGAGGATCAAATAGAAGCCCTGGATGCCGGGTTGAATCATTTGCACAAGATAGTAAAAGGTAAATGGCACAATTCTAATGCAGACCTACCCGGAGCCGGGGCAGCAGGAGGTACGGCATATGGGCTAAAATCCTTTTTGGGTGCTTCTTTTGTAAAAGGAATCGACTTTATGTTTGCACTTTCTGAAGTGGATACGATTTTTAGGGAGAACGATATTGATCTCATAATTACAGGCGAAGGCGCCATTGATGAACAAACGATGCATGGTAAATTGATACATGGGGTTCTGGAATTGGCTAAAAAGTATGACACCCCGGTCATAGCAGTTTGCGGACTTTTGGAACTGGATAAAAGCACCGCTGAAGCGAATGGTTTAAAAACCATTTTAGAAATTAGGGATAAGGATAGAAATACGGAATACAGTATGAAACACGCTGCCCGTTTGGTTGAAGATCACATTTTTGAATACCTCATAAAGCAGTAGGTCATTTGCTTTAATGTACTTCCTTTATTCAATGATTACTTCTGCTTTTTGTTCCTGAACAATGGCAAAGTATCCAAGTGGAAATACATTAGGTTGATCTACATTGTCTAAGACATCAATATTGTCCAGATCAGTAACATCAAAAACATTACCTCTAACAGTTGATGCCGGCGTTTGAAAAGGACCCTGAGAATCCCCACTCTGCACTATCAACTGATTCATATAATCATAGAAGGTCTGATCTACACCAAGAATGCTTATTTCTATGACCGTCCCGGATTCAAAGGATTGATCGTAAAAAAATGAGAATTCGAATTCCTGTCCCTGGTAAAACTCATCTTCTGTGACCAGATATTCCCCAAAGTCGAAATCGAAGAGGTAAAAATTATCCTCTATTGCCTCATCTGTGAAATTCACGATAACTTCAGTTTCATTGTCACCAAATAAAGTACTGGTCCCTTGCTGCACTGAATTGATAGGAACAACGGGAACGAATTTTGTCTGTGCTAGATAAAGTCTCCCTTCGTGTCTCACGTAAAGCGTAAAGAGATAATCTCTGTTTAGCGTAGAAGTAGGGATCCTCTGGTCAGAACTGAAGTTGGGATCTGGAACATAGATTCCTGAACCGGGGGAAGTTTCTGCGAGCGTGGAAGAACCTTGAGAAACCACAACATTATCCTCTATCTCCTCATAAGTAATAAGTACGTTCTCTGCCGAAGTAGGTACGTTTTCCTCGAAAAAATTACTAGACAAAGACAATTTAATTTCCACAGGAATATACTGGGCAATACGATCTACCCGGATAAGACCATCAACCACTAGCCTGGTCTCCTGCTCGGTGATGTCTACCTCAATAACATCTTCACATCCTATGCAGAGTGCACTTAAGATCAGAAATAAAAATGCGAAACGTTTCATATGCCAGCTCAAAATTTAAAGTTATAAGTTACGGCAGGAACAATGCCAAATATAGAGGTGCGGATGGCTTCATTGACGCCCGTGTCCTGGTTTCGTCTAAAGTTAATGGAGGCAGCATTCATACGGCTGTAAACATTATAAATACTAAAGACCCATTCTGTCTGAAATTTTCTTTTAAGATTTTTAGCAGGCGTTAGTGTTGCCGAGAGATCCAGGCGGTGATAATCTGGAAGACGTTCCTTATTCCTCAGACCGTAAAATGGGACGGTTAGTTCTTGAAATTGAAACTGCCCAACAGGATAATTGGTAGGTTGACCTGTTTGATAAACAAAATTGGTATTAAATTTCCATTTTTTATTCAGGTCGTAACTGCCATACAGGGAAATATCGTGGGTCTTATCATAGGGTGTGCTGTACCACTCCCCAAAATTAATTCCGGTTTCCTGATTAGATCTTCCATTATCCTCAAAGGGAGCCCTTCCGGGCGTTTGTTGTTCGGACCGGGAAAGGGTATAGGCGAGCCATCCCTTAAACCGGCCTTCGTTTTTTCTAAACAAAACCTCCCAGCCATAGGCCCTGGCCTTTCCATTAAGGATCACTTGTTCAATAGCATTATTGGCTATGAGGTTAGCCCCGTCAATATAGTCGATCCTGTTTTGTATGTCCTTGTAAAAAACCTCCGTTTCCAAGCTGTACTCCCCATCTTTTAGCGATCTGAAATACCCTAAGGCGTATTGATCCAGTATCTGTGGTTTTACAAAAGGTCCACTTGGGGTCCATACGTCTAATGGAGTGGGGGAGCTGGTATTCGATAATAAATGCAGGTATTGTGTAAGTCTGGTGTAACTCGCCTTTATGGACTGTTCCGGATTTAAAGTATAGGCCAAGGATAACCTGGGTTCAAGATTTGTAAAAGTGGCCAGTTGTTCACTACGCCCAGGATTAATAGTACCGGTAGGAGTAGCTTCCTTATAGATCAGGAGAAAAGGGTCAAATATCACCGGATTGTTATTCTCATATACATTCAATTCATCCTGCCCAAGACGAATAAAATGACTAAGGCGCAGGCCATATTCCAGGCTAAGAGATTCTGAAAGGGAATGTTCCACATCTACATAGGCTGCAAATTCATTGGCGTATTTTTTGATAAGTTGCTCTTCCAGAATTCCGGATCCGGGGCCAATGGGAGCGATCTTCCCCGGATTAAAGGTATAATAGATGTTATTGAGCCCATAATTTACCTGAAACCTGTCACTCAGGTAGTGCTTCAGATCGTATTTTATATTAAAGTTTTGAATTCCGGAATTCCATTTAAAGCCTACAAAATCTAGTTTAAGACCGTAATAAAAGTCGGAATATATCAGGGAAAGATTGCTGAATAATTTATCTGAGAAAAGATGATTCCATCGTAAATTAAGGACACTATTACCATAAATATTCTCAAAGCTACTGGAGATGGCAAAAACATCGCGCCCAAAATACCCTGAAAGTAACAGACTGTTATTGTCGTTTAATTTATAATTCAGTTTGGTATTCAGATCATAAAAATAGGCTGTGTTATCAATATCGAACAAGGGAAGGAATAAATGAGCATAGGATGCCCTTCCTCCAATCAAAAATGCGGCCTTGTCTTTTACTATTGGCCCTTCTGCCAGTAACCTGCTGGCTACCGCTCCTATACCGCCATTCATTTTAAACTCTTTGCTATTCCCTTCTTTTTGAAATATTTCCAGGACCGATGAAACCCTCCCTCCATAGCGTGCAGGGATGCCTCCTTTAAATAGTTTTACATCTTTGATGGCATCCGGATTAAAAACGGAGAAGAATCCAAAAAGGTGAGAACTGTTAAAGATTGTAGCCTCATCTAACAGGATAAGGTTCTGATCTGCTGCACCACCTCTAACGTTAAATCCCGATGCCCCTTCTCCGGCATTGCTAACCCCGGGAAGAAGGATGAGCGACTTAATGATATCTGCCTCTCCCAAGACCACAGGAATATTTTTAATGGTCTGAACGGATAAATTATTTACACTCATTTGTGGTTTACTGATATTTAGTTTTTCCACATTCTCGGTAAGGACAACCTCGTCCAGGATTTCAGCTTTTTCTATTAATTGAAAATTGATTTTTTGGTCCTTGTCAAAGGTGATGGTCTCTATCACATCCTGATACCCTAAATACGTAATTTGTATTTCATAGGTGCCTTTGGGCAAGGTGAGGGAAAAAAAACCGTATTCGTTGGTAGTTACTCCGGTCCTGAGGGATGGAATGACAATAGTGACCCCTATGAGGGTCTCGTTACTAGAAGCTTCACTAATGACGCCGTTAAGTGTGTATTTTTCCTGTGCTATAACTAAAAAGGGGAGAAGGAAAATAAAAAACGTAAAAAGGCGCCTTAAAGGTAGCCGCATAGCTATTTTTTTCTAAAAATAAGAAAGAAAAAAGGATGACCGCCACCTTAACTCAAAAAAGAAATTTCTTTTATTTAATCTGAGCTTATAAAGTTTATTCCAGGCTTTTTAAGATTCTGTTAAAGACCTGGCTGGGTCTCATCGCTTTTTCAATAAGAGCAGGATCTGGTTTATAGTACCCCCCAATTTGTTGTTTACTTCCCTGAGCATTCTTTAATTCTTCAAGAATTTTGGGAGTATCCGATTCCAATGCTTGCGCTATTTTCTGAAAGCTTGTTTTTAGCGCAGGATGCTGGTCCTGGGCGGCAAGGGCTTGAGCCCAGTAGAGGGCCAGGTAGAAGTGGCTTCCTCTGGTATCTAGTTCCCCTACTTTTCTTGAGGGAGATCTATCGTTATTCAGAAATGTTTCGGTAGCTGCGTCTAATGCTTCTGCTAAGACCAGCGCTTCTTTATTGTCATTTTTAGTTCCGTAGAATTCGAGAGAAACAGCCAGGGCAAGGAATTCACCTAAAGAATCCCATCGGAGATGTCCTTCCTCCATAAATTGTTCTACATGCTTTGGCGCAGACCCGCCGGCACCGGTTTCAAATAATCCACCGCCTTTCATCAAAGGCACTATAGAAAGCATTTTGGCACTGGTTCCTACTTCCAGAATTGGAAAAAGGTCTGTCAAATAATCCCGTAATACGTTTCCGGTTACAGAAATAGTATCCTTCCCGTCTTTTAATCGTTGCAAGGTTACTTTTGTAGCTTCCTTAGGGGATAGGATCTTAATGTCTAGTCCGGTAGTATCTTCCATTGGAAGGTACTTATCTACTTTTTTCATAAGCTCCCTGTCATGGGCCCTTTCGCTATCTAACCAAAAGATGGTAGGTGTTTTTGTAGCTCTTGCTCTGGATACGGCCAGTTTGATCCAATCCTGTATAGGCAGATCCTTTACCTGGCACATTCTCCAGATGTCACCTGTTGAGACAGGATGTTCTAAAAGTGTTTTTTTTGATTGGGTATCTATCACTTTGACGATCCCTTTTTCTTTTATTTCAAAGGTCTTGTCATGAGACCCGTACTCTTCTGCCTTTTGAGCCATAAGGCCAACGTTGGGTACTGTACCCATGGTGCGAGGATCAAATGCCCCATTTTTTTTACAAAAATCGATTGTAGCCTCGTAAATTCCGGCATAACTGCTATCAGGAATAACTGCTTTGGTATCTTGAAGCTCTCCTTTTGTATTGTACATCTTTCCGGATGTTCGGATCATGGCCGGCATAGATGCATCGATAATGACATCACTGGGCACATGAAGATTTGTAATGCCTTTATCAGAATTTACCATGGCCAATTCCGGGCCTTCTGCAAATGCCTGCTGTATGTCTTTTTCTATGGTCTCACGCTCATTTACAGGTAATTTCTGGATCTTTTCCAGTAGGCTTTCCAGGCCGTTATTGGCACTAATCCCCAATTTAGTTAGGGTAGCACCATGTTTTGCAAAAACGTCTTTAAAAAATACTTCCATTACATGGCCAAAAATGATGGGGTCTGAGACCTTCATCATAGTGGCCTTGAGGTGAATAGAAAACAGCACCCCTTTCTTTTTTGCATCAGTGATCTGTTCTTTTATAAAAGAAAGCAGGGCCGCCTTGCTCAGTAAGGTGGCATCAATTATTTCTCCGGCCAGGACAGGGATGTCGCCTTTAAGAACTCTGGTCTCTCCCTTTTCGTTCTGGAATTCAATAGCGAGCATGCCCGAATTCTCCAGGGTTAGAGATTTTTCATTGGATTTAAAATCGCCTTTGGCCATGGTAGCTACATGGGTCTTAGAATTTGAGTCCCAGGCTCCCATGCTATGCGGGTGTTTCTTTGCGAAGTTCTTGATGGGTTTAGGTGCTCTTCTGTCCGAATTCCCTTCACGTAACACCGGATTCACAGCACTACCTTTAATCTTATCGTAACGCACTTTAATGGCTCTTTCCTGCTCAGTTTTGGGTTCATCAGGATACAATGGGACAGCATATCCTTTCCCTCTTAATTCTTCAATAGCTTCCTTTAATTGAGGAATGGAGGCACTAATATTTGGTAATTTTATGATGTTAGCATCCGGAGTTTTCGCCATCTCCCCTAGGACTGCCAGGTCATCAGAGATACGTTGTTCTTCTTTGAGAAAATCAGGAAAGCTTGCAATGATCCTACCTGCCAGGGAGATATCCTTAGTGGCAATGGTAATTTTCGCTTCGCGGGTAAAAGCTTTTATGATAGGTAAGAATGACTGTGTTGCCAGAGCTGGCGCTTCATCTGTAAGGGTGTAAACAATCTTTGACATGGAGGGTATTGTTATCGTTTAAGGCAGCAAATATACAATTAAAGTTGGGGAAAAAAGACCAAAATGACAGGTCTGTATGTCTGTCAGGCATCTTTTATGTAGTAAATTAAATGGCTGTGAATATCTGACGAGCTTAAAAAACAAAAGCCATATCATTGTAACTAGTACATTGACATGGCTTTCTAGAAATAGTTTGCAAAATCTCAGTACCGAGGTACTGAAACTGCCGCCCGAAGGTTGCAATTGCATTCTTATTTCAACGTTTGAAACATTCGCTGTCCTCAATAATTCAATCAAGACTCAATTCGTGTTTCTCTTTGTTGCTTTTGTATAATTTTTCTAATACCTAACCCTAAGGTTGCGTATTCAGTCTGATCATACAAGTACAGTTCTGGAAAACCGAAGCTTTCTTTTCCTGCTTATGTTTTTTCTGTCCTAGATACCTAAGTGCCTATTCGTGAAAATGCCCATAACAACAAAATAAAGAACGTCAACTCTATCTGATTTTTTAGATCAACCTGTGAAGGTGTTTCTTCCAAACCATAGGTAAATATAACATAAAGGTTAGATATTCCAAACCTTGTAAGCAATTAAAAATCAACATCTTATAAACTACAGTTATAAACATTTGTTCATAACTCAAAATGATATTGCACAGGTATTTTTAGTCCGATTTTTTAAGTTGTCGTTGGATCTTCCTGATGGCAGATTCGATCGATTTTTCGGGTTCTATGATATTGTATTCTCCCCAAAAGTCGGGATCCGAAAATCCTACAGCTTCATCACTTAAGATCATGGTAGATTTAAGTCGGTCTCTATACCTGGGTTCACTCAGTTCCTGGTTCTTTTCCCAATCTGTAATGGCCATCTCACAGGTCATACTATAGACAGAATTAAACAATTTTTTGTCCCAATCTATCTTAAATTCGAGTATGGCATTACTATATCCATAATACCAGCGGCCATCTTTTTCACGGTAATCTACCCTGTAGGCTACCTCTGTTGGAAATACATTTGCATTCTTTGGTTTTTTTCTGACAAAAAGTCGACTCGCCATCTCCCGATCCGTAATATTTAGGGAGTAAATGGCACTTGTAAGAATTTTTTTCTCAACATCTATATACAATTTCCCTTCATATAAAGGTTCCCGTATGTAATCTCTCTGTCTAAAATTGATCACATAGATGAGTCTGTCATTAATACGGGTAGACCTGTCAAAACTAAAGGTATAATCATCTATAGAGTCCTCCGAAAAGATATACTCCGGGTACTTCATAACATCCACATAGAGCGCATTGAAAGGTCCGCCTTGTAACTTAAGGGCGAGTGTGTCTAGCTTGCTGTAGTCCGTACTTTTACGCGCTTTGTACATTTGCACGGCATCTCGCCTGGTGGAAGTATAGGGCGTCTTAAAAATGGTGACTACCGCTTCCGAAAGAGATACATTTTTACGCCTTTTTTTAATAGTTTCCCGGTAGAAGGCGGTCATAACAGTGGGGTCTATCAGGTAATTTTCTCCTTTCCTTCTCATTGTTTCCTTGACAAGGATAACTGCCTCACGCGGCACACTGATCCTTACTTCTGGTAATTCGGTTATCAGAACATCCAGGGAAATTTTGTTATTGTCTTCTTTTAGTGAGGATAGGGCCACTGTCTTTGTTCCATATCCCAAAAAAGTAACGATCAAGGATTTACTTTGAATATTGGCAGGCACTTTTAATAAAAAGTTACCTTCAGTGTTGGTCACGGTACTGATATTAGTTCCTTCAACAGTAAGCGTAGCAAAGACCAGGGGTTTTCTTGTTTCACTGTCTATGACCTCTCCTTTGTAAGAAGTGAATTCAACACTCTGCATTTCTTGCTCCTGAAATGAAGCAAAGGCTTGTTCTGTAGCTAAACCATACAGTAACACGCCCAAGATCCAAAGTAAACAAACGCTGTATTTCTTTCTAAAATGATGTTTCATAATACTTATTTCCTATTCGGGGAATTCTTCATGATTAATAATCTCGTCCATTTGGGCAATATGCCTATCTACATGCCCAGACATAAACAGAAATAGTTGATAGGCGTCTATAGTTCCAAACGGTAATTGTCCGTAATGATTACGAAGGTCGTCTTCCGTTTTCTCCATATATTTTATATGTTCTGCTCTTTTAGCAATAAATGCCTCAAGAGTTTGCTCATAAGAACCAAACTTGCCACTAGGCTCAAATGCTTCGGAGGTTTTAACCTTGTTAGAACGATCGCGGATAATTCCCAATAATTGGTCATCCTTCATTTGCACCTCAACTCTCTTTGACGGGTCTGCCGGAGTTTGCAAAGCCCCTTGAAGCATCTCATGGAAGGTATTTTCAGAGATAGCTAAATGTTCTACACAATCAGCAACTGACCAGGATTCTGCGGAACTTTTAAAGTTGAGTTGTTCTTCACTTAAACCATCTACGGTTCGCATCAGCTGATCTCTAGAAGCTGTCAGTTCTTTAACGGCAAAGGCTCTTTCCTTGTCATTTAGTTTTAAAATATCAGAATTAAAGCTAAATAACAAAAGGCACACCAGGGATAAGATTACTGTTTTCATACGATTTTGTGTAAGTTATTAAATTCGTAATTCCTTGGAAACGAGTTGGTTTCGAAGGTATCTAAAGATACAAAAAAGCAGCGCATACCTATTGATAAATCTCAAGATCTTTTGTGTTAATTAACCATTCCAATATGTCATTTTCACTCTTTTTTTATCGATGAACGCTTAATTCCATAGACCACTGGTTTTTAGGGTTAACCTTCTTCAACCGAAAAAAAATACACTTGGTCTAACTTTTATTCAATTGGCGAAAAATATGGTGCTTTCAGCGATTTGCAGGATTTAATTGACGCTTTCGGTAGTTTCTTTAGTATACAAAATACCCAAGTCTTGAAACTACTTTTAACCCTTTTCCTCGTGCTTTTTTTAAGTGCCGGAGTCTTTGCTCAAAAACAGGAAGGTCATGCTAAAATTAAAAATCATCAAATGGATTCTGTTCTGGATGGTAGGCCTGTTAGTGCTATTTCTGGTTGGGAAAGTAAGAAAGTTGAGACTCAGAAAATAGCTCGTCTATACCGCTTTAAAAACGCTCGTATTCAAAAAGAACTTGCATTCAAAACCAAAAAACAACGCTTCACCGTCTAACACACCTAACTATGATCCTATTTATTCTTTTATTCCCGGTTGTAATATTTTGTAGTTCTCTTCTTGTTTTTTCTCTTTTACCATCCGCTTTACGTCCTGTAGCAGTGCCTTTGCGTCGTAAATAATTCCATCTTTGATGGTATAACGAACGCCGCCTACGCGCACTACTTCATTCTCTTCGGTTAGTTTGATGGCACCTGTGCCATACAGAACTTTTAAATTTTCTAAGGGGTTTTCTGCCACGATCACAAAATCGGCTAACTTCCCTACGGTCACCGTACCTAATTTATCACTAACACCCAGAGCTTCTGCTCCATTAAGGGTGGCGCTTCTAATGATCTCTAAGGGATGAAACCCAGCTTCACGCAGTAATTCCAGTTCACGCACATAAGCAAAGCCGTAGAGCTGAAAAATGAATCCAGAATCGGATCCTGTGGTAACCCTGCCACCGCGATTCTTATATTCATTAATAAAGGTCATCCATAAGTTGTAGTTCTTTTTCCATGCCACTTCTTGTTCCGTACCCCAATAGTGCCAGTAAGAACCATGGGAGATCTTGCTGGGCTGATAGAATTCCCAAAGCGATGGGAGTGTATACTCTTCATGCCATTCTGCTCTTCGGGCTCGTTGCAGGTCTCTGCTGGCTTCATAAATATTAAAAGTAGGGTCTATTGTAAAATCGAGGGCAATAAGCTCATTCATTACATTATTCCAATGGTCAGAATAGGGTGGGGCCGCTTGTTCCCATAGCCTCCCCGCTTCTTCAAAACGGTGCTGCTCATTGTTGTAATTATAGTCGAGCGGATAATTCTGCACGGTCCTGTCTTCAAATAGCGCCTCAGGAAGCCCGTACCAGTGTTCCATAGAGGTAAGACCTGCCCTGGCAGAATGCAGGACATTCCAGCGCGCTACATCGAGCTGAGCATGGTGACAGGCAGACCGTAATCCAAGTTTTTTATTCTCATCGAGGGCGGCGGTCATAATCTCTGGTGGTGCACCAAAGAATTTTATTCCATCTGCTCCTTTTTGTGCATTGTTCCGAACCCAGTTCCTGGCCATTTCCGGGGTGCTTATCTCTTCCTTGCTACCCTGCCCAAAACCGGTATAGGTAAATATCCTGGGAGCAATGATCTCATTTTTTGCACTTTTGCGTTTCAGGTCCAATGCAACATCCAGTCCACGGCCGCTAGGCTCCCGTACGGTAGTAACCCCATGTCCCATCCAGAGTTTAAAAACATAGTCGGCATCAGCTCCCTGGGAATTACCACCAATATGCCCATGCATATCTATAAATCCGGGAAGCAGATACATCCCTTCACAATTCAATTCTTTACCTCCCGCAACCAGCTTTGGTCTTCTTGCTTCATTTATGGCCACGCCCGGGTAGCCCACCACCTGAATCTTTTTAATGATATTATTTTCTACAACGATGTCAACCGGACTAATTGGAGGTGCTCCATTGCCGTTGATAAGGGTAACCCCGCGAATGATCAGTTGGGGAAACGGGCCTTCGCTCATTGAAGATTGTGCAGTGCCAAGGAAACAAATAAGAACCAGGGCTATAAAAAGTAAACGTGACTTCATAAAACAGTTATTTAGGTACATTAATATGGTTGCCAAGGAACAAGGCGTTCAGAAATAATCGGTTTGTGCCATACCAGGAACCCCGGAAATTAGGATTGTCTGCAAATAGAATTACTCTGCCACCACCCAAGGGACTAACTAAAAGGGAGGCTGAGTTTATTAAATAGGTATCCCTGTTGGTATCCGTAATAAACCCATCTATTAAGGGTTGGGATGTATATTTGGCAACGGTAGAATACTCATTCTTACTTGGGGCCAGCCAAACAGTGTTGTTCTTGTACACCGGTATAACCTCATTTCTGTAACCAAACCCAAGCGGGTGGGTAAGGTCTAGCTGAGCCTTTACAATAATGCCGCCTACACTTTCTTTCCCCAGGTTTTCACCGGCATCTACATAAGGTTTTCGAGTTGCAGTTTTAGTAGAATCTTTTTCAGATTTAATAAGACTTTCTTTTACCAGCTTTTTATCTATTGCCCATTTAGAAGCACTGCCAATAGTGATAAGTGTATGTCCTTTCTCTACCCATGCCTTTAGCCTGTCCATCGTTTTTTTATCGAAGGAATACGAGCCCGAAACCATGACCAGAGTGTTGTATTTATCAAGATCAGCTCTGCTAAAATTACGCATCGGGATCTTAGTGATAGGCATATGAACACGTGTATCCAATAAATGCCAGATCTCTCCAGCTTCATAAGAACGCACTCCTTCACCAATGATCATGGCCGCCTTAGGAGTTGCAACAGGCTGTATAAATCTGCTGCCCAGATCTACTCCCATAAGGTTAAATCCGGAGGATACTCCGTACATGGGGACCTTAAATTTCTTTTGTGCCTCACTCAATAGACCAAAGACCTCTTCACTACTTTTCTTTTGGAGTTGTACAGCCAACAACAAAGTGCCATAATTAAAGGATTTGTTTCCGGCATTAGTGTTAGAAGTAAAGGGTTTAAAAGAGGCAGATAAAACCAATCCTTTCTGTTGCAAATAATTCAAGGCTGCCGGGGCATTATAATCATCCCAATCTATAAGATAGGCATAGTTAGATCGTTGCACAGGTGTAACTACTGCAATATCATCCGTAGAAAGAACAGGAGACCCCATACTTGCCTTGGTCACCCCTTGGTATCCTATGTTATAGAAGTTGGCCAAAGACCAGGCTGAGGCATCGTAATAAACACTATCCCGGTATTTGCTGTAGGTTTCAAACATAGTTTGCACCATACGGTATTGAGGCTGTTCCGTAGGGACCAGATATGATTTATCCCCATTCTTATAGACTTTTATTTTATGCAGTAAAAGTTTATCAATAAATGCTTTTACTCTGTTTTGATCATAGTTGTCCCCAAATTTGTAGGCTTTGATGGTGCTTTTCCGGGCATTTGAGAGAGCACTTTTAAAGAAATTTTGTTGATATTTCCTCAAATAAGCCTTGTTTTCTACGGCTGCTTTTACTGTTGTTATACTAGATGTATATTGGTTTCGGATGGTAAAAGGAAAGGTGATCTCACCAAAAGCGGTGGTTTGTTTGTGTCCCCTGGAACTAGCCTGTTCAAAGAGTATACCCAGCCCGCCCTGCAGATCCGGATAGGAAGAGCCATAACCAGGGTAGGTGCCATCAAAAACCTCTTTTGTAAAGTACAAGGATCCAATGCTATCTAATGCCTTGGAATAATACACGGCAAACATGGAGTTGAGGTCTTCATAATTCTCTTTTGGCATGATAGGATTTAAAGAGCCATTCGTTTTCATGGGTTCAAAAAAATAGGTGCTTTGACTTCCCATTTCATGAAAATCAGTAACCACGTTGGGGTACCATTCATGATACCAGCCAAGCTTGCCCCTGCTTTCAGGGTTAATTGCTAAGAGCCAGTCGCGATTTAGATCGAACCAGTAGTGGTTGGTTCGCCCTCCTGGCCAGTATTCGTCGTGCTCTGCATCTTGTGGGTCTGCCACAAGCGGACTGCCCTGATAGGTATTGGCCCATTGGGTATGCCTGTCTCTCCCGTCCGGGTTAATGGTAGGGTCTATAAAGATTACGGCCTTGCTGAGGTATTTAGTTATTTCCGAAGACGAAGATGCCGCAAAAGTATAAGCGGTAAGCAGGGCTGCTTCAGAACTGGATGGTTCATTGCCGTGTACATTATACGCTAAATTGATAAAAACCGGCACCTCATCATAATTGGAAGATGATTTGTTCGGATCCGTAAAGGACAGGTGTTGTGCTTTAAGAGCTTCCAGATTGTTAAGGTTTTCGGGGGTTGTAATGGTTAACATGCTCAGAATTCTGCCTTCGTGTGTTTTTCCGTATTCGTAAAAGCTCACCCGGTCAGAAATCTCTGCCAATTTTTTAAAATAGGCTACGATTAGATCGTGTCTGGTATGTCTTTCGCCTATGCCGTAGCCCAGGAATTCTTCCGGTGAAGGAATATTCTCTTGGAAAGGTTCATACTTTTTAAGGAAGTAATCTTGGCCTTGAAGGGAAGTTAAACAGCAAAAAATGAGGAGGTAAATAATTTTGTGCATGGCGTAGTCTTTGATTTTAAGTTTTAAATATAGGGATAAAACCCTAAAATTAAGACCCTACCTATTCCTGAAAAGAAAAAGCAATTCATAAAAATATGCCACCTAGAATCTATGCAACTGAAGGGATAGGTTGTGGTTCAATTTCTCTGAATTTAACGATATAGTTGGTGCCTTTTTTAGAAGGGTCTCTTTTAATAGTTCCCTTGAGTTGCCTGGCAAGGTTATGAATTAGTTTTAGGCCTAGAGACCTGCTGTTTTTTAAGGTAAGTGTGTCTGAATATCCAGCACCATTATCTCCTATATGCAAGACATAGCTGTGTTCATCCTCCTTCTCAATAGAGATATAAATTTCACCTTCACTATCATCCTTTATCCCATATTTAAGGGAATTGGTTATTGCCTCATTGATCAACAAACCTAGTGGAATAGCGGTATCTATACTGAGTTCAATATCGGGAATGTCTATGTTTAAGGTTACCTTGTTGTTAGCTCCCTTAAGCGATTTTACCAAGTATTCACTTAATTCCCGGACATAAGTCTTGTATTGTATCTTGGTAAGGTCCTCTCGCATATATAACATTTCATGTACCATTGCCATTGAGATCACCCGGTTCTGACTGCTTTTTAATATGCTCTTTGTTCGTGGGTCATCAATACCTCTTGATTGAAGGCTTAATAAACTTGAAACAGTTTGTAAATTGTTCTTTACTCTGTGGTGAACTTCTTTGAGTAAGGTATCTTTTTCTTCACTTTTGGCCTGCATTTCCCGCTTTGATTTATACAACTGATGATGCACATACATCAGGTCTTTTCCAAAGATCCCCCCTAACAGATAAACAGCAAACAATACGCTTAGTAAGGCAAAAATATCTCGTGCGTTTTCGGGAACTTCGTTCGGGATATTAAATTGAAGGAATCTTCCTTGTAGGAAAAGAAGGATCGTCAGTGTGGAGATCACGAATAAATAGGTTTTCCCAAAAGACCTTGCGGTTGCGTACCCCGCCAATACCAACAAAGTAAGAATGAAGATAAAGGGACTATAGATACCGCCGCTTAAAACGGTAATGCCGAGGGCAGCCAATAAACTTATAACGGAGGAAATATGATAGGTTAGTGATAGGCTCTTATGAATTTTATAGGCATAGGTATTGCTTAGACTCAGGATTGCAAAAGCCAGGAAAATAAAGGATAAAGCAGATTGAATGTTTAAAAGGAAGAAACAAATTAAAAAGAAAGCAAAGCTTAATATTGAGGAATAATTAGTAGCCTTAACCAGCAACTTCTCTTTATCCTTATGCCGTTCTTGGTCAATGTAGTTGTTCTTCATATTTCCTGATTTTAAGCTGATCCCGTATGCATTACTTAAACTGTATTCCTAAACCTATGATGTAAAGCTACTTATGTTTTGTAAGATAATCAATAGCCCGGACGTCTAAAGTTTTTTCATTGACCTAATCTGGAAAAGAAAAAGGGATGGCCAATTGACCATCCCTTGTATTTCAAATGCATTGATTGTTATGAATCAAGCAGCACCCATTCCCCTTTATCTATAAGAGGTTCGGCCTGTTTGTACTTTACGGTTTTACTCTCTCCAGACATCACATTCTTAATGGTCACCCGGTCATTTCTGCCAATTTTTGGCTTTTCCCTGGTGATAGTTTCTGTAACAGAAGGTCTGCCTCCCTGATTCTGGCCTACTGACCGGTTCCTTGCGGCCAATTCATCACTGTTAGGGATCTCTTCTTTAGTAGTCCTGAGGTTCTCCTTTTTCTTCCGAACGTTTCTTGCTTCCTGAATTTCATCTGTGTTCCCTGAAGGTAATTCCCCTTTGAACAAGAATGAGACTACATCCTTATTCACTCTGTCTATCATTCCTTTAAATAGTTCAAATGCTTCAAACTTATAAATCAGTAAAGGATCTTTCTGTTCATGAACCGCTAACTGCACAGATTGTTTTAATTCATCCATTTTGCGAAGATGTGTTTTCCAAGCTTCATCAATGATGGCTAACGTAATATTCTTTTCAAAATCTGTGACCAGCTGTTTTCCATTACTTTCATAGGCCTCTTTGAGGTCTGTCACCACATTAAGAGTTTTGATCCCATCCGTAAAAGGAACTACAATACGTTCAAATTTATTGGCATTGTCCTCATAGACCTTTTTGATCACCGGAAAGGCAGTGGTAGCACTGCGCTCCATTTTCTGCTGATAATGCGCATAGACAGAACTGTACACCTTGGTGCTGATCGACTGAAAATCGGTTTTACCAAATTCTTCTTCCGAAATAGGAGAGGTAATTGAAAAATACTTGATCAGTTCGAACTCAAAATTCTTATAATCATTGACCGCTTTGTTGCTTTCTGTGATGACTTCACAGGTGTCATAGATCATATTGGCGATATCCACCTTAAGACGCTCACCCTGCAGGGCATGGCGCCTTCTTTTGTAGACCACCTCACGCTGAGCATTCATCACATCATCGTATTCCAACAATCGCTTCCGTATCCCGAAGTTATTTTCTTCTACCTTTTTCTGAGCGCGTTCTATAGATTTGGTCATCATAGAATGCTGAATTACTTCGCCTTCTTCCAGCCCCATTCTATCCATCATCTTAGCAACCCTGTCCGATCCAAACAAGCGCATCAAATTATCTTCCAGGGAAACGTAGAACTGTGAACTTCCCGGATCTCCCTGTCTACCAGATCTACCTCGTAACTGCCTGTCTACCCGTCTGGAATCGTGTCTTTCTGTCCCCACTATGGCAAGACCTCCGGCCTTTTTAACCTCTTCAGAGAGTTTTATATCTGTTCCCCTACCAGCCATGTTGGTGGCAATAGTTACTATCCCTGCATACCCTGCTTCCGCCACAATATCGGCTTCTTTCTTATGTAGCTTGGCATTCAGTACGTTGTGGTTTATTTTTCTGATACTCAACATTCTGGAGAGCAATTCTGAGATCTCTACGGAAGTGGTTCCTATCAAGACAGGTCTTCCTTGCTGGGATAACTGGGTTACCTCCTCAATAATGGCATTGTATTTCTCTCGCTTGGTCTTATAAATAAGATCATTTTTGTCATCTCTGGCAATGGGTCTGTTAGTTGGGATCTCCATCACATCTAATTTGTAGATCTCCCACAACTCTCCTGCTTCCGTAACCGCTGTACCTGTCATACCTGCAAGTTTCTTGTACATACGGAAATAGTTCTGAAGCGTAACAGTAGCAAAGGTCTGGGTCATTGCCTCGATCTTTACGTTTTCTTTTGCTTCTATCGCCTGATGCAATCCATCCGAATAGCGACGACCATCCATAATACGACCGGTTTGCTCATCAACGATCATAACTTTGTTGTCCATTACCACATATTCCACGTCCTTCTCGAACAAGGTATATGCTTTCAATAACTGACTCATGGTATGGATACGCTCGCTTTTTACAGCAAAATCCTTGAACAATTCTTCCTTTAATGAAGCTTCTTCTTCAATCCCCAGTTCCTGACTCTCTATCTTGGCAATCTCAAAGCCAATATCAGGCATCACAAAAAAGTCTTTGGATTGATCGCCGGAAATATGTTCAATTCCTTTATCTGTAAGCTCAATTTGATTATTCTTTTCGTCTATTACAAAGAGAAGATCAGAATCTACCACCGGCATCTCCCGGTTGTTGTCCTGCATATAGAAATTCTCGGTCTTCTGTAATAATTGTTTAACACCCTCTTCACTCAGGTATTTGATCAGCGCTTTATTTTTTGGAAGTCCTCTGTGAACTCGTAATAACAAAAGTCCACCTTCTTTAGTATCTCCCTCAGAGATCTTTTTCTTGGCTTCAGCCAGGACGCCTGTTAAATGTTTTCGTTGAATATCCACGATGTCCATTACCTTGGGACGCAATTCGTTAAATTCATGTCTATCGCCTTCCGGTACGGGTCCTGAGATGATCAGGGGGGTACGGGCATCGTCAATAAGTACAGAATCTACCTCATCCACAATGGTGTAGTAGTGCGGTCTTTGAACCAGATCGCCCGGGGTATGGGCCATATTGTCTCTTAGATAATCAAAGCCGAATTCATTGTTGGTTCCATAAGTGATATCGGCATTATAAGCTGCTCTTCGCCCATCCGAGTTAGGGCGGTGTTTGTCAATACAATCTACTGAAAGTCCGTGGAATTCAAAGATAGGTCCCATCCACGCACTATCCCTTTTAGCAAGGTAGTCGTTTACGGTAACCAGGTGGGTTCCTTTTCCAGGGAGGGCATTTAGATACATCGGTAAGGTAGCCACTAGTGTCTTTCCTTCCCCGGTTTGCATCTCAGCTACTTTGCCCTGATGCAGAGCAATACCTCCAATGAGCTGCACATCATAATGTACCATATCCCAGGTAACTTCTTTTCCTGCAGCATCCCATGAATTCTTCCAAATAGCCTTTTCACCTTCCAGGCTAACATAGTCCTTATTCCCGGACAATAAACGATCATTCTCAGTGGCTGTCACTGTCAGTGTTTCATTATCCCTAAACCTTCTTGCGGTTTCCTTTACCACGGCAAAGGCTTCAGGTAACAACATGTCCAGGGTTTCTTGTGTAATCTTATGCGCCTCTTCTTCCAGCTTGTCTATCTGGGAGTATATCTCTTCATTCTTGTCTATATCGGCAGAGGAATTCACCTCATTCTTTAGTTCTTCTATCTGCTTTGTTAAAGCGGAACAGGCTTCAGCAATAGTAGCTTTGAAACTTTCTGTCTTGGCACGGAGTTCGTCATTGGTCAAGGACTGCATGGTATCTCCAAAGGAATTGATCTGTTGTACCAAAGGCTCCAATTCCTTGACATCCTTCTTGGATTTATCCCCTACAAATGCCTTTATAACGCTATTTAAAAAACTCATGGATTTATATATTATCTATATCCCTGTCTTGAGTGGTAGTGCGGGCAGAGATGTGTATTAAAATTTGATTTCTAAAATGGTTCTTTCGATGCCTAAAGAAAGCAAAAGCCGTTCCAGTTTCGAATTCACCGGTATTTCTGTGTAAAGTCTGTCAAAATTACATAAAAAAAAAGCCTCCGAAGAGACTTTTTAATGCTATTTGATCTAAATATTAATATTCATCCTCATTCCAGAGGTAGTCTTCTTCCGTGGGATAGTCGGGCCATATTTCTTCAATACTCTCGTATATTTCTCCACCTTCTTCTTCCATAGATTGAAGATTCTCCACCACTTCTAAGGGCGCACCGGTTCTAATGGCGTAATCTATTAATTCGTCCTTAGTCGCCGGCCAGGGTGCATCACTTAAATAAGATGCTAGTTCTAACGTCCAATACATTGTACTTTTGGTATTTTAATTTTTTGCAAAAATAATTTTTAAACTCAGACTGTCAAGCTTTTTGAGGTTTATTTCAATTTTTTTTACAAAAAAAGTGGTTTTAATACTTTGATAACGAAGAAAGAAGAGATTTATTAGTCCTTTTTTTCCGGAATCCACTTTATCTCTTCTGCCTTTAAATCATAGGATAATTTTCTTGACAGCACAAAAAGAAAGTCAGATAAGCGGTTTAAATAGGACAATACAGTGGCATCTATTGGTTGATTTTCATGTAAAAGACAAGCCATCCGTTCTGCCCTTCGGCAAACCGTGCGTGCTATATGACAGTATGACACTGTTGGGTGGCCTCCTGGTAGTACAAAATGTGTCATGGCTGGTAGCAACGCATCCATTTTGTCCATCTCATTCTCTAATAAGGTTACATCAGCGGGGCTAATTTTGGGAATATTAAGTCTTTCTTTTCCACTTTTTAAAAGGGCCTTATCAGGATCGGTAGCTAAAATGGCGCCAGCTGTAAACAGGTTCTCCTGAATTTTCATCAGTAATTGCCGATATTCTTTGGCAATATCCTGATCGCGTAGTAAGCCTAACCAGGCGTTTAACTCATCTACGGTACCGTAACTCTGAATTCGAATATTATGTTTGGGGACGCGTGTTCCACCAAAAAGTGCTGTCATCCCTTCATCACCGGTCTTTGTATAGATCTTCATTTTAGCTTTTTGAGTATTAGAACCTTATTTTTTTTTATTCTTTCTGTCATAGCCATCCATAAACTTGCGCGACTTTCGTTCTTTGGATCTTTTTCTGTTAAAAACACCCAGCGCAAGGTAAATAAGGGCAACGATCCCAAAAATATAGTAGACAGTGTTATCCATAAGACTAAATTCTTGCTAAAATTAAGGGTTTAAACTCGAATCCTAAAATGTTGTTTTACCTGTTCCTTTCGTAAGAATATAATTCCCCCAAAATAAAAATCAATGGAAACGGTCACCCATGCTTTCTCACAAAGGGACTCCCATTTTTTTGTGGTTTCCCTGGTTCTGTGAATATCTTCCAGTAGAATCATACTTTGTGTATGGCAATGATCATGGAGCCATGTTGTATTTATCTGCAATAATTGATCGCTCCCAACATAAATGAGATCTGCACAGCTAGGCTCAAATTTCAATGCAGGATAGGATATTGAAAGCTGTTTTTTAACTTCCAGGGTGTTTGTCTTTACACATAAGGACTGCACTTTTAAATACGGTATGCTCTTTATGAGCACTCTATGTACTCTGCTGCCTTTTTGACCGGAGCTCTTGTACAGACATTTGGTGAGATATTGGTAAACAAAAGGAGAATGTACCCCATGTTGATTAGTGGAACGAAAGAGAAATTTTAAATAAGTCCCTATGCGATATACCATGCAAAAAATATATAAAGTGGCCTAAGCAAGCCTTTATTCTTCGATAAGTAGAGACAATTCGAACCATCGTTCAGTTTTATGCTCTAGGCTGGTCTCCACCTCCTGTAAGGTTTTCGATAAATCGGCTATTTGTTCCCCGGACAAGCTTGCATCCAGAAATTCAT
>CBDUON010000007.1:0-34867 GCA_965368835.1 uncultured Eudoraea sp.
GAGTAAACCTAAATAGTTCTTGTCAACGAGGTCCGGATGTGTATCCGTTTACCGGTAGAAAAGATTCTGCGCAATCAACACTTAGTGTCCATGATGCGTTGCGGTCATTTTCAGTACGAACACTTCTTGCTTTTAAGGATAATGAGTTAAATATAGAAACTGTGAATCAGTTATTGGAAACCAAGTTATCTAACTTTACGAGTACGGAGTATATCCTGTAAAATAGTTATCAAAATTGATTAGCTAGAGGTGCTTGGCTAGCCAAGCGCCCACTTCACTGGTTTTATAGGCCTTGTCGCCTTCAGCAAGATCTTCAGTAACTATTCCTTCTTCAAGAGATCTGTTTACGACATCCCTTATAGCTGCGGCCTCGTCCATTAGATCAAAGTCCTCAAACATCATGGCTGCAGATAAGACCGTTGCAAGCGGATTAGCGATGTCTTTTCCTGCTGCCTGTGGATACGAACCATGTATGGGCTCATAGAGGCCTATAGAGTCTCCTATGGAGGCTGATGGCATTAATCCCATAGATCCTGAGATCACAGAAGCCTCATCCGTGAGAATGTCGCCGAAAAGGTTTTCGGTGATCAACACATCATAGGCTTTTGGCCACTGCACTAAACGCATGGCAACCGCATCTACAAATTCATAACTAACGGTTACTTCAGGATATTCTTTTTCCATGGCCTGAACAGTCTCACGCCATAATCGGGAAGATTCCAACACATTGGCCTTATCAACACAGCATAATTTCCCGGAACGCTTCATGGCCATCTCAAAGCCTTTTTTAGCCAAACGCTGTATTTCTTTGCGGGTATAGGTACAGGTATCATAGGCCGTATTGCCATTATCTTCTCTGCCTCGTTTCCCAAAATAAATGCCGCCAGTAAGTTCACGAAGAAAAACCAGGTCTGTTCCCTCAATTCGTTCTCTTTTTAAGGGAGATTTATCAATCAGCGATGGAAAGGTAAAAGTGGGTCTAACATTGGCATATAACCCTAGTTTTTGTCGCATTCTTAAAAGACCTTGCTCTGGTCTTACCTTGGCAGATGGATCATTGTCGAATCTGGGATGTCCAATAGCCCCAAACAATACAGCATCCGAACTGGCGCAAATTTCATGTGTCTCATCGGGATAGGGATCACCCACTGCATCAATGGCTGCAGCACCTGTTAAAGCCGGTCTCCAGGTAAGCTCATGATTGTATTTTTTTGCAACGGCATTACATACTTTTACGGCCTGGTCAATAACTTCTGGGCCAATCCCATCACCGGCCAATAGGGCAATATTTAATTTCATAGGGTTGAGTTTGATTGTCTCGTTAGATTATGTTGAGCATTTTTTCAGTTGCTTTGATGGCTGATACGGTCTGGTCCGAGTCCAAACCACGGGTGGCAAACTCCTTATCTGCTAGCTGCCAGGTAATGATGGTCTCGCATAGCGCATCAGAATTACTGCCAGGGGGAATACGTACAGCATAATCAATCAGATTAGGCAAACTGAGTTTTTTTGTGCGGTACACCTTTCTAAGGGCATTCATAAAGGCATCGAACTGTCCATCACCCTGTGCGTTCTCTTCAAAAACTTCTCCCTCTACTTCTACCGAAACCGTGGTAGAAGGTTTAAGGCCTTTAGAATGGGTAAGGACATATGATCTTATGATCACCTTCTGCTGAATGTTGTCCGTATCTAAAACATCAGAGATGATAAAAGGCAGATCTTCTTTGGTAACCCGCTCCTTCTTATCTCCCAATTCAATGATCCTTGCGGTAACTCTTTTTAATTCATCATCATTGAGGGTGAGGCCTAATTCCTGTAAGTTCTTTTGAATATTAGCTTTTCCCGAGGTCTTTCCAAGGGCATATTTACGTTTTCTGCCAAAGCGTTCAGGTAAAAGATCATTAAAGTATAAGTTATTTTTATTATCTCCATCTGCATGTATGCCAGCAGTTTGTGTAAAAACATTATCTCCAACAATTGGTTTGTTGGCAGGAATGCCGAAACCGGTAAAGGCAGAGACCAATTTACTAACTTTAAACAAAGAAGATTCTTCCACATTTATCTTTAAATGTGGCATAAAATCATTCACTACAGCCACTACGCTGGCCAATGGTGCATTCCCTGCACGTTCGCCCATTCCGTTCACCGTTAAATGAAGTCCATGGCAACCGGCTTTAAGTGCTTCCATGGCATTCGCCACACTTAGGTCATAGTCATTATGGCCGTGAAAGTCAAAATGGATTTCCGGATACCGCAGAATAATACTTTTTAAAAATTTTGAGGTTTCATCAGGAGTCAACACCCCTAACGTATCTGGTAATAATATGCGTTTTACAGGTTGAGTAGCCAGGAAATCGAGAAATTGAAAGACATATTCAGGTGAATTACGCATCCCATTACTCCAATCTTCCAGATATACATTGGTCGTTATTCCGGCTTTTGTTGCTTCTTTAACTACGGCTGCTATTTCTGTAAAATGTTCCTGGGGAGATTTTTTTAACTGGTGGGTAAGGTGGTTAAGAGATCCTTTGGTCAAAAGATTCTGCACTTTTGCACCAGTTTCTTTCATCCATTTGATAGATAATCCATTATCCACAAATGTCAGTACCTCAATTCGGTTTTCATATCCTTTGGAAGTGGCCCATTCCAGTATCTGTTTAACGGATTGAAACTCACCTTCGGAAACTCTGGCAGAAGCGATCTCAATTCGATCAACCTTTAATTCATCGAGCAATAGCTTCGCCATAGTAAGTTTCTCTGACGCAGAAAATGACACACCGGAGGTTTGTTCCCCATCTCTCAGGGTTGTGTCCATGATCTCTATGGTCTTCTTTGGGCTAGCCATCTTTTTAGATGATTCAGATTCTTCTTTATATGAAGGTGGTAAGGCTGTACGTGGCATGGCGATTTTTTGGTTTTACAAGGGCATATCTTTGGCAAAATGCTCTATTTCACCTTTCATGCTTAGCAAATAGTCAATATCGTCATAACCATTTAGCATATTGTCTTTTTTATAATGGTTGATCTCGAAGGATTCACTGGCGCCTGTGTCATTAACGGTAATAGTTTGTGCAGGGAGATCTATCGTAAATTCCGCTTTTGGACTTGCTTCAATAGCCTCAAAGATCTTTTGCAGGAAATCTGCACTTACCTGAACGGGAAGCACCCCAATATTTAGGCAGTTATTCCTAAATATATCAGCAAAAAAGCTCGATACCACACATCGAAAGCCATAGTCATAAATCGCCCATGCTGCATGTTCCCGGGAGGATCCCGAACCAAAGTTCTTACCCCCAACAAGGATCTTTCCGCTATAAATAGGATTGTTTAATACAAAGTGTTCTTTAGGTGAATTATCTGGTTTATAACGCCAATCCCGGAATAGGTTATCCCCAAAGCCGGTTCGTTCCGTTGCCTTAAGAAATCGTGCAGGAATGATCTGATCCGTATCTACGTTTTCTATGGGTAGAGGAACCGCTGTACTGGTTAGAATATTAAATTTATCGTATGCCATATCCTTTTATACTTATGCTGTTTCTAATTCTAGTAATTCTCTTGGATCCGTAACTTTCCCCGTTACTGCAGCTGCTGCAGCTACCAGCGGACTTGCCAGTAAAGTACGCGAACCGGGTCCTTGACGGCCTTCAAAATTTCTGTTTGAGGTGCTAACCGCATATTTCCCGGCAGGAATCTTATCATCATTCATTGCCAAACAAGCGGAACAACCGGGTTCCCGCAATTCAAATCCGGCTTCTTCTAAAATATCGAGAAGCCCTTCATTTTTAATTGCTTCCTCCACGCGGTGCGAACCGGGTACTAACCAGGCAGTAACATGAGCTGCTTTTTTACGACCTTTTACAATTTCTGCAAAGGCACGGAAGTCTTCTATCCGGCCATTAGTGCAACTTCCAAGAAAAACAAAGTCTATTTTCTTGCCAAGCATGGCATCTCCTTCGTGGAAATTCATATACTCCAGCGACTTTTTATAGGTCGATACCCCACCTTCAAGCGTTTCAGCCCTTGGTATTCCAAGGGAAATACCAATACCCATCCCGGGATTGGTACCATAGGTGATCATAGGCTCTATCTTGGAACCGTCAAACACCACCTCCTTATCAAAAACAGCATCCTGATCTGTATGCAATGTTTTCCAATATTCCATAGCCTTATCCCAGGCAGCGCCTTTTGGGGTGTATTCTTTCCCTTTTATATAGGCAAAGGTTTTATCATCCGGGGCAATCATTCCGCCTCTTGCACCCATTTCAATACTTAGGTTGCATACGGTCATCCTCCCTTCCATAGACATATTCCGGAATACTTCTCCTGCATATTCCACAAAATACCCGGTTGCTCCGGAGGTGGAGAGTTGAGAAATAATATACAAGGCTACATCCTTAGGAGTCACTGCTCTGTTTAACGAACCATCAATAGTGATCCGCATCTTTTTTGCCTTGGGTTGCATAATGCATTGGGTAGAGAGTACCATTTCTACTTCTGAAGTACCAATACCAAAAGCAATGGCTCCAAAGGCTCCGTGTGTAGACGTATGAGAATCTCCACAAACTATAGTGGCTCCCGGAAGTGTAATACCATTTTCTGGGCCTATGACATGCACTATTCCATTTTTTTCATGGCCCAATCCCCAATAAGGAATACCGTGTTCTGCGGCATTTTCTTCCAGTGCCTTTAACTGGTTAGCAGATAATGGATCCTTTACCGGTAAATGTTGATTTATTGTGGGCGTATTATGGTCAGCCGTAGCAAAAGTCCTGTTTGGATACAGCACTTTGCTTTTTCTGTTCTTTAAACCAAGGAAGGCTACCGGACTTGTTACCTCGTGAACCAAATGACGATCAATAAAAAGTACATCAGGGCCATTCTCAATTTTCCTGACAACATGGGTATCCCATACCTTATCAAATAGTGTTTTCTTTGAACTCATATATAGCATTTTCTAAGCTAACAAATCTAAAAATTAGGGATTGGAAACGAAATTGGGCTTACATAAAATTACGACGTTCAAAACGCTTTACACGCTCAACTTTTAAAGAATTTAAGTTTAGCTGATGTAGTTCCAGATATTTTTATGCTTCATTAAGCGGGCATAAGAGATCCTTACTGCCTTATTTTTTTCCAGTTGCAAACCAGGATCTTCATTAAGAAGTTGTATCGCATAATACCTGGCGGTTTTAAGGATGTCATTGTCTTTTACAATGTCGGCAATTTTAAGATTTAGCAGTCCACTTTGCTGGGTCCCCATAAGATCACCAGGGCCTCTTAGTTTAAGATCAACTTCGGCTATTTCAAAACCGTCATTGGTCCTGACCATGGTCTCCAGCCTTGTTTTAGCTTCCGAAGATAATTTTTGACCTGTCATCAGGATACAATAACTCTGATCTCCACCACGCCCAACACGGCCGCGTAACTGATGGAGTTGGGACAGCCCAAATCGTTCTGCACTCTCAATGATCATTACCGTTGCATTTGGGATATCGACACCTACTTCTATAACCGTTGTGGCCACCATAATCTGGGTTTCGCCTTTCACAAACCTGGCCATTTCATAGTCCTTATCCTCAGATTTCATTTTCCCGTGTACAATGGATATCTGATATTGTGGGAGAGGAAATTCGCGCACCATACTCTCATAGCCATCCATTAGGTCTTTATAATCTAATGCCTGAGATTCTTGTATCAAGGGATAGACCACATAGATCTGTCGGCCTTTTTGTATCTCATCTTTTATAAAACGAAAAACTTTGAGTCTGTTGGCATCAAATCTATGCACTGTCTTTACAGGTTTCCTGCCCGGAGGAAGCTCATCAATAACAGAAATATCTAAGTCACCGTATAAACTCATGGCGAGGGTACGGGGGATAGGGGTGGCGGTCATCACCAGAACATGCGGTGGAATATCATTTTTGTGCCACAATTTAGACCGTTGTGCCACCCCAAAGCGGTGCTGCTCATCTATTATAGCCAGGCCCAGATTATGGAACTGTACCTTGTGTTCCAGAACTGCATGGGTCCCTACCAGAATATGAAGTTCCCCACTTTCCAATTGTTCATGAATGCCCTTACGAACCGATTTTTTAACCGAACCGGTAAGGAGTGCGATGTTGATGTCCATATCACCAAGGATCTCCTTTAAACCATTAAAGTGCTGATTGGCGAGTATCTCTGTTGGGGCCACCAGGCACGACTGAAATCCATTGTCTATCGCAAGAAGCATACACATGAGGGCTACGATAGTCTTACCCGAACCTACATCGCCCTGTAAAAGCCTGTTCATCTGGGCATTACTACCGAGATCTGCCCGTATTTCTTTGATCACCTTTTGCTGAGCCGATGTTAGTTCAAAGGGCAAATAATCTTTATAAAAGCTGTTAAAGTGTTCGCCCACTACAGAAAAAGGAAAGCCTTTTATCTTTTGTTTCCGAAGTAATTTCTTTGAGATAAGCTGCAGTTGAATAAAAAAGAGTTCTTCGAATTTCAATCTGAATTGTGCCCGGGCCAAAAGATGCTGGTCCTTTGGAAAGTGAATATTAAATATAGCTTCACTGCGCGATAGGAGTTTTAGCTCTTCCAGTAGCTGTAGTGAGAGGGTCTCAGGGAAGCTTCCTTTTGTTTCTGTAAAAAGTTGCTTTACCAGATTACTGACAACTCTGTTGGTGATCCCTTTGTTGCTCAGTTTTTCTGTAGAAGGATAGATGGGCTGCATGGCAATGCGCAGACCCTGTTCATGGTCTGATAGAAGTTCCATATCGGGGTGAGGCATAGAAAATGTGCCATTGAACCAATTGGTTCGTCCAAATATCACATAGGGTACATTGATCTGCAGTTGTTCCTTGATCCATTTTTGTCCCCGAAACCAGACTAATTCCATTTCACCGGTATCATCTACAAAAGTTGCCACCAGTCGTTTCCCCTTTTTTTGCTCTATGGTCTTTAGGTGAACTATCTTGCCAATGAGTTGGACCTCGGCAGAGTTGCGTTCCAGCTGATTTATTTTGTAGTACTTGGTCTTGTCAATATACCGGTTGGGATACAGGCTTAAGAGATCTTCGTACGTCTGAATGCCAAGCTCTGACTGTAATGCCTGGGCCCTGTTGGGACCTACTCCTTTAAGATAGGTGATAGGCGTTTGTAAGAGATTGGGATTCATTCGTCTAAATTAACGGTTACCGCACTCAACTGCAACAGATCAAAATACTAAATTTGAAAAGTGAACAATCCACTTATGAGAAATTTTGTTCTTTTAGGATTACTTTTTTTAAGCATTAGTCCAATGTTTTGCCAGTCTAACCCGAAAGTTGATTTTCTACACGGGGAAATAGATCTCTTTATAGAACCAACCCAGAAGACTATTAAAGGGAATGTAGTATATCAATTCCAAGTTTTAGAAAAAACGAATTCCATTTTAATTGATGCCCGAAATATGCAATTTATGTCGGTTTTGCTTAATGGTAAGAAGGTCAGATATTCTTATGATGAAACTCAACTGGTACTGAATAAGAAATTAAAAGCCGGGAAAGCATATACCCTGGAACTAACCTATAGCTGTACCCCCAAACAAGCAGTTTATTTTTTAGGCTGGGACGATGATATTCCTGATAATGAACAGATCTGGACACAGGGGCAGGGAAAGTACAGCAGTCACTGGGTGCCCTCTTTTGATGACATGAATGAGAAGGTGGAATTTGATATGCATATCACCTTTGATAAAAATTATACCGTTGTAGCCAACGGGAAGTTGATCAGATCTTCTGAAAATGGTCAACTTAAGAAGTGGCAGTTTGATATGTCAAAACCCATGAGCAGCTATCTGCTGGCCTTTGCTATTGCAAATTACAGATCGAAAGAACTTAGATCCAATTCTGGAATTTCCATTTCTAATTATTTCTACAACAAGGACAGCAGTCTGGTAGAACCCACTTATAGATACAGCAAAGAGATATTTAACTTTTTGGAGCAAGAAATAGGAGTGCCCTATCCCTGGCAAAATTACAAGCAGATGCCTGTGCGCGACTTTCTGTATGCGGGAATGGAGAATACAGGCGCTACTATTTTTTCGGAGTCGTATATGACAGATTCTACCGCATTTTTTGATAAGAATTATGTAAATGTCAATGCACATGAACTTAGTCATCAATGGTTTGGAAATCTAGTGACCGAAGTAGATGCTTCCAGCCACTGGCTGCATGAAGGTTTTGCCACCTATTATGCCTCATTGGCGGAGAAAGCACTTTTTGGAGATGAGCATTTCTATTGGTTGCTTTTTGATAAAGCTCAGGCATTGGAGGCTCTTTCCAGAAAAGGGGAGGGGGAGTCTTTGTTAGACCCAAAGGCCAGTAGCATTACATTTTATGATAAGGGTGCTTTGGCGGTATGGATGCTTCAGGAGCGTTTGGGAAAAGACACCTTTAGAAAAGCATTAGGTAACTTTTTTAACAGCTATCAATTTAAAAATGCATCGGTCCCTGATCTAATGGAGGTCATGGAAAGAAGCAGTGAGCGAGACCTGAGTGATTTTAAGAAGAATTGGTTGCAAAACACTCAATTTCCCTCAGAAGAAATAGAAGCCTACATCAGAAAGAATTGCGTAGCCATTGATCGTTTCCTAAGTATGCAACGCGAGCTTACAACAAGTTCAGAAAATAATGAGCTTATCTTGAAACGATATTGGGATACTACTTCGTCTTCAGAATTTAGGCATCGGCTCATTTCATATTATTACAAATCCCTTTCTAATGATTTTTTGAGAACAGCTTTTTTGACCGGAGACCTTAAAGTGCGGCAGGCACTCGCGATGATTGTACAACCCATCCCAGATGCTCTGGTTAAAAACTATGAATCCTTACTGACGGACCCAAGTTATATCACCATTGAAAATGCCCTCTACAGGCTTTGGATACGAGGCCCTGAAAACCGCGGGAGATATTTGGACCAAACCCAAGAGCACATTGGATTTTCGAATAAAAATATCAGGCAATTATGGTTGCTATTAGCCATCTTAACCAAAGACTATGGAAGTACAGATGAAAGATCTCAATACCAAAAAGAGTTATTTGGGTATACGGCAGCTCACCATCCCATGGAGATTAGGCAGCTGGCTTTTAGTTTAATAGGGGAGGTATTTCCTTATACGGATGAAAACCTTAAGGATTTACTAGATGCAGCGGTGCATCCTGTTTGGCAATTCAGGCAGTTTGCCAGAGAGATCATAGATAGACTGCTCAATGATAAAGAGCAAAAACAACGCCTTACTTTGTTATTAGATGAACTAGAAAGAGAGGAATATCAGTATCTTTCTTTAAAATTACAGCAAGAATGAGAGCACTCGTTATTTCAGGTGGTGGAAGCAAAGGGGCTTTTGCAGGCGGCGTAGCCCAATATTTAATGGAGCAACGCAAACACAACTACGATCTTTTTTTAGGTACTTCTACAGGTAGTTTGCTTATCTCGCACCTTGCACTTCAAAAAATTCAGAAGATAAAGGACGTTTATACTTCAGTAAATCAGGATAGTATATTTAGCAATTGCCCCTTCACTATTCAAAAGAAACACGGTATTTCCAATATTGGTATAGCCCACTGGAATGTGCTAATGAACTTTTATCGAGGCAGCAAGACCTTTGGAGAGAGTCATAATCTGCTAACGCTTATTAGAAATACCATTACCCCGGAAGAATTTGAAATTCTTAAAAACGGACCTAAAGACATTGTGGTAACTGTGTCTAACTTATCGCTAAACCAGATCGAATACAAGTCTATCAATGATTTTGAATATGATGATTTCTGTGAATGGATATGGATCTCATGCAATTACACGCCATTTATGAGTCTGGTGCGTAAAGAAGGTTGTGAATATGCTGATGGCGGTTTGGGGAGTATGGTCCCAATTGAAGAAGCTCTAAAGAGAGGAGCAACAGTTGTGGACGCTATTATCCTTCATACAGAAACCACCCATTTTAACAGGATGCCCTCCCGAAATGCATTTGCACTATTGACCAATATGTTCGCATTTATGTTAGACAGGATAGAACGTCAGAATATTCGTATTGGCAAGTTTGTGGCAAACAACAATGACGCCATCATCAATTTGTATTACACCCCAACGGTACTAACAACCAATTCCTTGATCTTTGAAAAAGATAAAATGACCTCCTGGTGGGAAAGTGGTTTTCAGTATGCTGAGATGAAAAGCCATCAGCATAGTCAGTTACAGATGAATTTGGAGTAGTTAAATTACCAAAGCTCGCCTATCTCCCTTTTTACATATGCCAAGGCTGTGGCAGAAGGAGATTGCTTATCCATGGTATCGTTGAGAATATCTTCCCGAAGTTTGTCTGAAGTATCAGATTCACTCATTCCTGCCCGTCTTATGGCCTGTATGGTAGCATTCTTTGCCGCCTTAATGACATTCCAGCATTCATCGCTCATATAGATCTGTTGTGAAAGATTATGATCGAATTCATTCTCAATATTCTTGATCAATAGGTTTTCATAATCTGCTTTATCGGCAGATTTTGGAGCTACCCTTACTACAAGATTAGGTATGGAAATGCGCTCGAGAAAGAGCGCCAATCTTTCATAGGCCTGAAGCCTGATCGGCAAGGTGTTTTTCTGGGTATCTTTATGTAACAAATAACGTCTTCTGCCATCTTCATTTTTGGTATGAAGCTTAAAAAAATAAAAAGCAACAACCCCTGTGACAACTGCAGGTAATAAAAAGCCAAATAATTGAAGGATTCCGTCTCCGGTCATGATGTTTGGTATTAGGTTGATTTTACGAAACTACAACGCATAGATTTATTAAAAAGTATAAAATAGTAATTCCAACAAAAAGCAAACGCTTTAAATTGACAGCTACCTATTTCATCGTCTCTTTTATTGTCATATAAAAACCTTCGTATGGAGGTTGCACTCTTATTTTGGTAGTGGTTTCAATGCCATCAAATCCATATTCACTCTTGCCTATTGCTTGCATGCGCAATGGTGCAATCCCATAGTTGCTTGTTAACACCCTTACAACAGAAGCAGCCTGGAGGGCACTCAGGTCCCAATTGTCTTTCAGTTTTAATTCTTTGAATTCTAAGGCATTGCTATTAGTTTCTACCAATATCTTTAGATTAGGTTGCTTTTTTAGTACCATGGCAATCTTTTCCAGGACAGGTAAGGCATTCTCCATTACGGTATAATTCTTATCCACCTCATTGAAGAGAAATGAATTCTCCAGCACAATGGTCACAGCCCCGTTATTTAGTCCGGTTTTGGCATCGGTGCCCAGAACATTCTTAAATGTTGTGAGCAGGGCAAGGGTTACAGAATCCGTTCGGGTAAGCGCATCATTGATCGTTTTCAATTGCTTTTCCTTGGTGCGCAGCGTTTCTAAGGACTTACCAATATTATCGGTTTTCTTATTGGAAAGCTCCGTAAAATTTGTGAGGTTCTGTAGCAGTGAAGCATTGGTTGTCTTTAACTCATCCAATTGAAAATTTACCGCTTCCATTTCTCCCTTATATCTTGCGGCTTCCTGTTTGCTGGATGAAAGGGCCGACTTTGTAGTTTGCAGCTCAGTTTCGAGCTTCGCCACTTTCAAGATCAAGTCCTTCTTTTTCTGTGCCCATCCTAGCCCGGTCATACATAACACCAATAGTAGGCTTATATTCCTTTTCATCTTCATATTTAAGAGATCTATATTCATTATGATTTGTTCAAATAATCCAAGCTCAATTCAGTAAGTGCTCTTACACCTAAAAGCAAACCACTATCATCTATTAGGAAGTCGGGTGTATGATGTGGAAAGGATTCCGTATTACCAGGGGTCATTCCACCTAAAAAGAAGAAAAAACCAGGTACTTCGCGCTGAAAATAAGAGAAATCTTCTGCTCCGGTGATAGCCTTATGTTCTTCCACCTTGTTTTCACCTGCCACTCTTAGAATGGTAGGTAACATCATGGTAACCAGTTTAGGATCATTATAGGTTATGTCTGTGGCGTCCTTGATCTCAATAGTAGCTTCGCCCCCGTATGCCTTGGCGATCATAGGGACCATTTCCATCATCCTCTGATTCAGTTTGTCTTTCATATCATAATCAAGCGTCCTGATAGTTCCAATCATTTCTGCACTCTCGGGAATGATGTTAGAACGAACACCACTTTTGATCTTTCCGACGGTAATAACAGCAGCCTCCTTAGTAAGTTCGGTTTCTCTGCTTATAATTGTTTGTAAACCGTCAATGATCTTAGCGCTGATCAGAATAGGATCTACTCCACCCCACGGTTGTGACCCATGACTCTGTTTTCCTTTAACAATTATTGTAAAACTCTGTGCGGCCGCCATTGCTCCGCCAGATTTGTAACGGATAACGCCAACCGGAGTTTGAGAATTGATATGCAGTCCGAAAATGGCATCCACATCAGGGTTTTTTAAAACACCTTCTTTTACCATTAGTAGGGCCCCACCTTCTTCCCCGGGTGGCGGACCTTCTTCAGCCGGTTGAAAAATGAATTTTACAGTTCCCTTAATTTTGTCCTTGTTTTTGGCCATTACTTCGGCAACACCCATTAGAATGGCCGTATGTGTATCATGGCCACAGGCATGCATCACACCTACTTTTTCACCTAGAAATTCTGAGGTTACATTCGATTTAAAAGCCAGATCATTGCGTTCATAAACCGGTAAGGCATCAATATCTGCGCGCAGGGCAACTGTTTTCCCCGGACTATTTCCTTTTAGAATACCTACAACACCTGTATGGGCAACGCCGGTAGTAACTTCTATTCCAAGAGATTTAAGGTGGGCAGCTATTTTTTCTGCCGTCTTAAATTCTCTGTTGGAGAGTTCCGGATTTTGGTGAATGTCTCGTCGCCATTCAATAACCTTTTTTTCCACCTTCATATAAGAATCATCCAGGGTAGTTCCCTGAGAGAGGCCGGTGAATGCAACCAAACAACATGTAATTAATAGAAGTACTTTTTTCATATTTATAAATTAAAATTTAATAAGTCGATATCCTTCATTTTGCAATTGAATCAGTGCTGTCATAGCAGATAAACCAAGTTGTACGCCTTCCATAGTTTCGGTTCTGGGAAATCCACGAGACAGGGAAGATTGTCCGCAAAAGATGATCTCCGCACCGGCATCAAATAAGGCCTTTATCATTTGCTCGTTTGGGTTATTCACTCCATATCTCTTGCGATATGCAGCATTGGTGATTATATCTTTAGATGCCTTGTTGTGAACTACTAAGGCCACTTTTAAATTTTCCAGAGGTACACCTGCCTGCGCATGCATATTAAGAAAACGGGCTGCAGTTTCTATACTAGCATTTAATTTATCCGGAGATTCAGGACTGTTCATGATATCAAAGACAACTTTTAAAGGGCTGTCTAATGAGGTTTTGTAGTCCGGATTTTCTATCGCCCAAACTGCTCCAAAATCTTTGATAACCGGTCCTGAATCCTTGGTCTGAGCTATTCCAAAACTATTGGATAAAAATGAGAATAGCAGCGCGAAGTAAATAGTTTTAGATCCCATAAAATTTAATAAGAGCTAAAGATATTCAAATTGTGTAAAATAGTAAGTCATTGTTTATAATTAATAAATTCGAGGTTTTAGCAACCCATGAATAATGGCTAACTTCCCGCTTCTAAATAAGGTATTTTTTGAAAAACTACTTAGATGATCTAAATGAGGCCCAGAGGGCGCCGGTGGTCCATAAGGATGGACCTTTAATGGTTATTGCCGGAGCCGGTTCGGGTAAGACGCGCGTCCTAACCTATAGGATAGCACATCTTATGGCTCAGGATGTAGATTCCTTCAATATACTTGCCTTAACATTTACCAATAAGGCGGCCAGGGAAATGAAGAAACGTATTGCCGATCTGGTAGGTACTGCTGAGACCAAAAACCTCTGGATGGGAACCTTTCATTCCGTGTTTGCCCGCCTATTAAGGTATGACGGGGATAAACTAGGCTACCCCAGCAACTTTACTATCTATGATACCCAGGATTCCCAGCGATTGATCTCTTCCATAATTAAGGAAATGGGACTCGACAAGGATATTTATAAATACAAACAGATACAAAACAGGATCTCCTCCTATAAAAACAGCCTGATAACTGTAAAGGCATATTTCCAGAATCCGGAATTGGTAGAGGCCGATGCCATGGCAAAAAGGCCGCGATTGGGTGATATATATAAGAATTATGTAGATCGGTGTTTTAAGGCCGGGGCAATGGATTTTGATGATCTTTTGCTGAGGACCAATGAATTACTTACACGTTTTCCGGAGGTTTTATTAAAATACCAAGACAGGTTCAGGTATATTTTGGTAGATGAGTATCAGGATACAAACCACTCCCAATATCTCATAGTAAAAGCACTTTCAGACAGATATCAGAACATCTGTGTAGTAGGAGATGATGCCCAAAGTATCTATTCATTTAGGGGCGCCAATATTACCAACATTCTAAATTTTCAGCGAGATTATGACGATGTTGCAATGTATAGATTAGAGCAGAATTACCGTTCTACCAAGAATATTGTGAATGCAGCCAACGCCATAATCGCCAATAATAAAAATCAGTTGGATAAGGTGGTTTGGACAGACAACGATGAAGGATCCAAGATCATATTGCACAGAAGTGTCACTGATGCTGAGGAGGGAAGATTTGTAGCAGGCTCAATTTTTGAAAACAGAATGCAGCACCAATTACCCAATGGTCATTTTGCAGTTTTGTACAGAACTAACTCCCAGAGCAGAGCTATTGAAGATGCACTTCGCAAACGGGATATTCCCTACAGGATCTACGGCGGACTTTCTTTCTACCAACGAAAAGAGATCAAAGATGTCTTGTCTTATTTGCGTCTGGTGATCAATCCCAAGGATGAGGAGGCACTAAAACGTATTATTAACTATCCTGCCAGAGGGATAGGGCAAACTACCATAGACAAGTTAACGGTTGCGGCCAATCATTACGGAAAATCAATTTTTGAGGTCATTGAAAATTTGGAAAGGATAGATCTGAAGATAAATTCTGGAACACGGAGAAAACTTGAGGATTTTATTACCATGATCAAAAGCTTTCAGATCATGAATGAGGGAGCAGATGCCTTTACACTGGCGGAACATGTAGCAAAGAAAACAGGGATCCTTCTCGAATTTAAAAAGGACGGCACGCCTGAGGGCATTGCCAGAATGGAGAATATTGAGGAGTTGTTAAATGGGATCAAAGATTTTGTGGAAGGCCAAAAGGAATTGGCAGATGCCCGAGGTGATATTACAGAATTTCTGGAAGATGTTGCATTGGCAACCGACCTGGACAAGGATACCGGGGATGATGACAGGGTGGCTCTGATGACCATACATATGGCTAAAGGCTTAGAATTTCCTTATGTCTATATTGTCGGAATGGAAGAAGATCTTTTTCCTTCTGCCATGAGCATGAATACTCGGAGTGAACTGGAAGAAGAGCGAAGATTATTCTATGTGGCACTTACCAGGGCAGAAAAGCAAGCCTATCTCACGTATACCCAGAACCGGTACAGGTGGGGTAAATTGATCGATGCAGAACCGAGTCGGTTTTTAGAGGAGATCGATGAAAAATATATTGATAACCTAACACCGGTAGACAATTACAGGTTTAAACCACTGATAGATTCTGATATTTTTGGCGAAGTAGATAAAAGCCGCCTGCGGCAACAAAAACCTACCAATGGAACACCGCCAAGCGTTGGTAAACCAAGTCCGGATCAACTCCGGAAATTGAGAAAATTAAGACCCGAACTTGGGGCGCCCAATGTGAGTGACACATCCGTAATTCTTGATCTCGATGTGGGTACCCAGGTAAATCATAGCAGATTTGGTAAGGGGAAGGTCCTTAAAATAGAAGGAGTTGGGAATGATAAGAAAGCAGAGATCCTTTTTGAAAAAGGGGATGTCAAAAAATTACTTCTTCGCTTTGCAAAACTGGAAGTGCTACCTTAAATTAGAACATGGCAGAATTTATTAAAATATACAATGAAAATCCTAACCCAAAAGAAATTAAAAGGGTAGTGGAGGTATTGCGTAAAGGCGGACTTATCATATATCCCACGGATACGGTGTATGGACTTGGTTGTGATATTACCAAATCAAAAGCACTGGAGAAGATAGCCAGAATAAAGGGTATAAAGCTAGACAAGGCCAATTGGTCCTTTATTTGCGCAGATCTAAGTAATTTATCGGACTACGTAAGGCAAATAGACACGCCTACTTTTAAGATCCTAAAGCGGGCCTTGCCGGGGCCTTACACTTTTATTTTGCCGGGTAACAATAATCTTCCAAAGGATTTTAAGAAGAAAAAGACTGTTGGGATCCGGGTGCCCGAAAATAATATTGTCAGGGCCATCGTAGAATCTTTAGGCAACCCAATTGTATCTACATCTATCCATGATGAGGATGAAGTAATAGAGTATACTACAGATCCTGAACTGATCCATGAAAAGTGGAAAAACCTTGTAGACATTGTTATTGACGGAGGCTACGGACATAATGTGCCTTCTACAGTGATAGATCTTTCTGGTTTGGAACCATTGGTAGTGAGAGAAGGAAAAGGGAGTTTAGATATTCTTTAAACAAAAAAAACCGCGATGTTTATCGCGGTTTAATTTAGATATTATGTTAGATCTGACTTATTTGATAGCAGGATCTTTCATTCCTTCTTCGATCATGCTATAAAACTGATCTAGTTTAGGCAATACTACAATTCTTGTTCTTCTGTTCTTAGCGCGGTCTCCGGCAGTGTCATTACCTACAAGAGGCACATAGTAACTACGTGCAGCAGCAGTCATACGAGCAGGATCAACATTAAAGTCGTTCTGCAGGATACGAACAATTGAAGTAGCACGCTTAGCACTCAAATCCCAGTTGTCTAAAAGAACACCACTACGATAAGGTACATTGTCTGTGTGACCTTCAACCATAAACTCAAAGTCTGGTTTGTTGTTAACTACTTTTGCCACTTTTCCTAAAACTTCTTTTGCCTGGGCAGTAACATTATAGCTGCCTGAGCTGAAAAGTAATTTATCAGAAATAGATACAAAAACAACACCTTTCTCAACACTGATTTGGATATCAGTATCATCCAGATTACCAAGAACTCCTTTTAAGCTTTGTACCAGAGACAGGTTCACAGAATCCCTTCTGGTGATCGCATCTTGTAATTTACGAATGGTAAGATCTTTTTCCTGAAGACTTTCTAAAGACTTCTCAAGGTTCTCAGCTCCTTTAGTTGTTAGGGTTGTAAGGTTCCCCATATTGTTGATCAATTCCTGATTGTTCGCTTTTAAAAAGGCATTTTGATCTTCAAGAGTTTTTAATCTAGAGGTGGCTGTCGCTTTATCTTCCAAACAGCTATTTAATTTAACGGTTGCAGAATTTAACAGATCCTGAGTTTCTTTTTGCTTTGATTCCAGTTCCGCGTATTTCTTTTGAGATACACAGGAAGACAATAAGATCATTATCCCCAAACTACCTAATAATAATTTTTTCATATTTAAACTTGATTTTAATTTTTATAATTGCTGTTAATGTTCGGTTTTATTACAAATTCGGGACAAAATTATACAATCGTCCATTCGCTTATTTGCGAAGATTGTTAATCTTTTACTAAATTGTTAAATGTCCTTATCCTATATACGTAGTGAGACCATACGATGGACTTTGTCTTGTAGTATTTTTCAATAAAATTCGCTTTTTCTCTCTTGTGGTACATTTTGCGAAACTGCCTGTAATAACTCAAATGAGCTCTGATAACAGCAAAGCAATGCTTGCTTTTGCCCTGTAGGATAAATCGAAAAGCCGCTATGCCATCCAGAAGTAATCGTGCCATGATGAGAACCAGTGCCTTTCTACGGGGTAGATTCTTTGTGATGGAGAAGAGTGAATTCCTGAAATTCAGGTATGTTTTTTTAGGATTCATATTGCTCAGGGTAGAGCCTCCTAAATGCAGTACTTCAGAAGCACCTACATAATATACCTTATAACCTTCGTTTTGAGCACGCCAACAGAGGTCTACTTCCTCCTGATGCGCGAAATAATCCTCATCGAAGCCCCCAAGATCATCGTACACTTTTTTACGAATAAACATACAGGCGCCGGTGGCCCAAAAGATCTCACTGGTGTCATTGTACTGTCCGCGGTCTTCCTCTAGCGATTGAAAAATTCGGCCTCGGCAAAAAGGATAACCTAAGCGATCGATAAAACCACCTGCCGCCCCGGCATATTCGAAGTAATTGGGTTTCAACAGATCCAATATTTTTGGCTGAATGATGGCAGTTTCCGGATGCTCCTCAAATGTCTTCTGTATCGGATCCAGCCAATGAGGAGTAACTTCTACGTCAGAATTTAAGAGGCAATAAACATCGGCATCAACATGTTTTAAGGCGTCATTATATCCTTTAGCGAATCCACCATTCTCATTGTTCTGAATGATGGTAATTTCCGGATAGTTGGCTTTCACAAAGGCTACAGAGCGGTCTGTAGAGGCATTATCTGCCAAGAACACAGTGGCCCCTTTGGAATAGTCAATCACAGAAGGGAGATATTGCTCCAAAAGGGCCTCTCCATTCCAATTGAGTATGACAACAGCTATTTTTAACATCTATGGGTGCCCCGTTTATTAGACTCTGAACAATGGGTTGTGTGCAAGGGCGCAAAGTAAAGAAATAATTTAGAAACGACTTTTGCCTGCAGCATGAATTATAAAGTAAATTAATATTATTTAAAAGATGGGATTTCCCTCAGGAAATTGTAAGCAGATCTGTCATAGTCCATTTGGCAGTAAAAATGATCCAGGCCATTTGTCACCATTAGATAATTTGCTTTTAGATCCATATTATAGCTGGCAATCTGATCGAAGACAGTTTTGGTAATCTTGATAGCCGGTGCTTTACACTCAACAAGAATTTGGATTGAACCATCCGGATTGTAGACCACAATGTCATACCGTTTTTTAAGTGAATTGATCATTAATTGTTTCTCAACATTTATATGACTAAAGGGGTATTCCTTGTCGATCGTCAGGAACTTAATCACATGTTGTCTCACCCATTCTTCCGGTTGAAAAACAACAAATTTTTTGCGGATCACATCAAAAATTAGGCGTTTATTTTCGCTATTTTTGAAACGGAACCTATACCCGGGAAAATTTAAGTTTTCCATACCACAAATTTGATGATTTTTTTTTGATGGAAGAAGTGAAGCGGCTTATTGATGAGATCCGAAAAGGAGATATTAAACCTATCTATTTTCTTATGGGGGAGGAGGGTTATTATATTGACCGTATTGCCGAATTCATTGGTAATAATGTACTGTCTGAAGAAGAGAAGGGTTTTAATCAAATGACCCTCTACGGAAAAGATGTTTCCATAGATGATATAGTTTCTAATGCAAAAAGATATCCAATGATGTCTGAAAGGCAAGTCATCATTGTAAAGGAGGCTCAGCATTTATCCCGAACTATTGAACAATTGGCTTCTTATGTTGAACATCCGCAGCCTTCCACTGTTTTAGTGATCTGTTATAAATACAAAAAGCTCGACAAAAGGAAAAAACTGCACAAACTGCTTAAAGCACCAAATGGGGTGGTTTTTGAAAGTAAGAAGTTATACGAGAATCAGGTGTCAGATTGGATCAGAAAGATGTTGAAAGGCAAAGGCTTTTCAATTTCACATAAGGCATCTATACTTTTAGTAGAATTCCTGGGAACTGACCTGAGCAGGATTCATAACGAACTGGAGAAGTTAGAAGTGGTGCTGCCTAAGAATACAGAGATCACACCTGAGATCATTGAAAAGCATATTGGAATAAGTAAGGATTACAATAATTTTGAACTAAAGAAGGCTATAGGAGAGAAAGATATATTAAAAGCTGCCAAGATCATCACCTATTTTTCGCAAAATCCAAAGGACAATCCTTTTGTTGTTACTGTATCCCTTTTACATACCTTTTTCACTCAATTGCTTCAATATCACGGTCTGCAAGATCATTCTGCCAGAAATGTTGCAAGCGCCTTAAGGATCAATCCTTATTTTGTGGATGAATTCCAAATTGCTGCCAGAAATTATTCCATGAAAAAATCGAGTAGAGTCATCTCCTCCTTACGAGAGATGGATCTTAAAGGGAAAGGGGTAGGTTCTTCGAATATAACACAGGCTGATCTATTGAAGGAACTACTGGTAAAAATAATGTAGGATCCTACTTTTTGTCAATACTGTATTTCCCAGGTCCAAGTACAATGATGGTTATAAATAAGATTAGAAAAAGCAGTGCCTTTTCTTTTACCCCAAAGGGGTCTGAACCATGAACAATAAATGCGGCTACGGCCATTGTAATTGCCGTAGGGACGGCTGCCCAACGAGTTTTAAAGCCTATGATCACTAAAATTGGACATATAAACTCACCTATAATAGCCAGGAAGAGAGAAGGAGCCCCACCAATTCCCAACGGATCACCAAATTCTAAATCGCCAGCTAAAAGTTTTTGAAATTTTGGTATGCCATGCGTCATAATTAATGCTGCAGAACTTACTCTTAAAAATGCCAGGCCTAGGTTATTTCGGAGACTATTTTTCATTGTACATCTGGGGTTATGTAAAATAAATGTAAAGTTTTTTTATAGAAAATCAACATTTTCGGAAAGAATAGTGTCTATTCTGGAAACCAGCTCATCACAATTAGCCTGATTAAACGAAAGCGGAGGTTTTATTTTGATCACATTATCGTGTGGTCCGTCAGTGCTTACTAATATATGATGTTCCCGTAATTTATTTTTTAGGAGAGCGGCCAGATCAGTTAGTGGTTGTCCATCGATACCAGTTAGTTCCATTCCCAGGAATAAACCATATCCTCTGACGTCTCCAATAACAGCATGTGATTTTTGAAGGTCCTTCAGATGATTCTTAAGATAATTCCCTGTTTTTTTGGCATGTTCCTTTAATCCTTCTTCTTCAATAACATTCAAAACACCAAGGCCAATGGCACAAGACACCGGATTTCCGCCAAATGAACTAAAAAATTCCGGACCTTTCTCAAAAGACCGCATTACTTCTTCAGTAGTAATAACCGCACCCAGGGGATGACCATTTCCCATAGGTTTTCCAATAACAACGATATCCGGAATAACACCATAAAGCTCAAATCCCCAAAAGACATCGCCTAATCTTCCAAAACCAACCTGTACTTCATCGCTTATGCAAAGTCCGCCCTGCTCTCTGATTTTCGGGTAAACAGCTTTTAAATATCCTTTTGCTAACGGGACCTGACCAGCACATCCTACAATAGGTTCCGCAATAAAAGCAGCAATATCTCCACTATTTTCTGCTATCTGCTCCAGGGTTCTTTTAGAGAACTCATTACCTGCTTTACCGTCATCTGGCCATTTTGATCCAAATGCCTTAGGCAGTGGGGTTTCTATGGTATCTGTTTGTTGCCCTACACCTCCCGCGGCCTGATATTTATAGGAACTAATTTGTATCCCCATATTTGTATGCCCGTGATATCCATGCTCCATCACCATGATCTTCTTTTTGCTGGTGTGATATTTCGCCATCCTTATGGCCAGATCGCTAGCCTCACTTCCCGAGTTTACAAAAAACACTTTGTTCAGGGTGGGGGGGAATTTTTCTAAAAGAGCAGTGCTATATTTTTCTAGGGAATCATATAAATACCTGGTATTAGTATTGAGCTGCGCCATTGCCTGTTGTCCCGCTTTTACAACAAGCGGATGACAATGCCCTGCCAACATGATATTGTTATAGGCATCCAAAAATGTATTTCCTTCTGCATCGTACATATACTGAAATGCTGCACCGGTCATATGAATGGGATCGGAATAACTTAAGGAGAGGTTTTTTCCAAAATGTTCCTCTCTATTCTTTAAAATTGAGGTTGTGGTGGAAGAAGATAGAGGATAGGAACAAGCTGCACGAAATTCATTTCTTGCTCTAAGGGGATTTATTGTGATCAATTTATACAATAGGTCCCAAGCACCTTTTTCACTGATGGTTATATAGGATGAATCTGGTTTTTGATCCTTTGCGTAGGCGGAATTGCAAACGCTGATACATAGTCTTGCCGCAATAAGATAATAGAGAGAATCGCATTCAAGAGTGGTAAGGGGGAGTTCTTTGTGGTAGCCTTTTAATACCTCTACCCCATATTGCAGAGGTTCATCTTTATTCATCATCACATAGGTCATCCCAATAGCGACTTCAGAAATCAACCAGGAATGACACATATCCCCAAAGTCAATGACCCCGGACACTTTACCGGCATCCGTTAAGATATTCCAATCATTGGCATCATTGTAAATAAGACTTTGTCTAAGGTCATATGCAACCGGTCTAATATGTGCTTCGAATTGTAAAAAGAAGTACTCCACAAGATTTCGATCTCTTGTGTCAGGAATGCAGGTACGATACTTGTAATTTTTCCTAAAGTGTTTTAGGTCCCAGACAAGTTCTTTTGCTTTATATATTTCAACATCTTGCTCCAGTAACCTGAGATCTATGCGGCCTAGAAACTCGCCAAGAGAAAAGAGCAGGGCAGGGGTATGTGATACTTCGCCTAAAAACTCGCCTTCTATAAAAGTTAAAAGTCGGTAAAGTTGATCACCGGTTTCAAAATATGGATTCCCCTCTTTTGTGGAAATCCTTAGCGGGAAGTGGTATTGTTCTAATTCTTGTAGGTGAGACAAGACCTCATCTTCGGCGAGAATCTCCTTTGCGATCTTTGGCTTGTTATTGTATTGTTTTAAGACAAAGGTTCCTTCTTTAGAGAGCACTTTGTAATTGATACTTTCATAGCCTTCCATAGGTGAAATAGAAGCTTGTGAAAGATTGTATTCTTTTGCCAGGATCGATTCTATCCTCATACAGGATTTTGTTTTAGACAATCAAACTTAGAACTTTTCAATTAGACACAAAAGAAAAGCTATTACAACCTAATATGAGGTGGTAGTATTATTTGGGACGTACTACTCTGTAAGTATTTATGAAAAGTGAATACCTTTGAATTATCTTAATTTAGGGTAGTCTGTAGGATTTACCTCATGCATTATTCCATAGACCTTTTCAAAGATATCTTCCGCGTTTGGTTTGGAGAAATAATCTCCATCTGTGGCATATGCGGGTCTGTGGGCTTTTGAACTGAGTGTTTGTGGGGCACTGTCCAGATATTTATAAGCCCCTTGTTTTTCAATGATCTCCTGCATTAAATAGGCAGCACAACCTCCGGGAACATCCTCATCAACAATAAGTAATCTGTTTGTTTTTATTACGCTTTTTAGAACATCGTGTTGAAGGTCGAATGGGAGTAGAGACTGGGCATCTATGACTTCAATATTGATCCCAACTTCTTTTAATTCCTGAGCCACCTCCATAACAATCCTCAATGTAGAGCCGTAAGAAACCACTGTGATATCTGTACCCTCCTTAACGGTTTCAACAACCCCAATTGGAGTACAAAGTTCACCAAGATTAGATGGTATGGGTTCTTTAAGTCTATATCCATTTAAACTTTCAATGACCAAGGCTGGTTCATCACTCTTTAACAGGGTATTATAAAATCCGGCTGCCTTGGTCATATTCCTTGGAACAAGAACGTACATACCGCGCAGCAAATTAATAATGCCCCCCATTTGAGATCCGGAATGCCATATACCTTCGAGGCGATGTCCTCGAGTTCTTACGATCAATGGTGCTTTTTGTTTACCGACTGATCTGTATAACAAGGTAGCGAGGTCATCACTAAGTGTTTGTAAACAATACATTACATAATCCAAATATTGGATTTCGGCAATAGGTCTTAAGCCTCTGAGCGCAAGGCCAATTCCCTGACCAATTATAGTAGTTTCGCGTATACCGGTGTCAGATACACGAAGCTCTCCGTATTTTTTTTGCAAGCCCTCTAATCCCTGATTAACGTCGCCAATGGCGCCGCTGTCTTCCCCGAAGATCAAAACCTCAGGATATTTACTGAATAGTTTATCAAAATTATCCCGAAGAATTATACGACCATCAACCATTTCTGCCTGCTCAGCATATTGCGCCTTTACTTCCTTTACATTAGTAGCCTTAGATGGAAGCTCGCTGTGAAGGTGTGAGCTAAAATGAGGTTGCATCTTAGCAATAAAGTCATCTATCCATTGAGATAAGGCCTGTTTTTCGCTAGATTCTTCTCCTAACAGATACCTCATTGCCTTCCTTGCATTAGATGCGAGGTCTTTTTTTAAGGGCTCTTCAATGGCAATTAAATCGTTCTTTATTTTGGTTATAAATGCTTTATTTGGACTACTTTGAGCTGCAGCCTCCAACAATTGAACAATTTCTTTTTTGGCTTCTCTATGAGGTTGCAAAAATTCGAACCAGGCGTCTTTTCGCGCCATTCTGATTTCGGTCTTTATCTTCTTTTCCAGAGTTGTTAACTCTTCTTCAGTAGCAATTTTGTTAGATAGGATCCATTCTTTGAACCGCTTATTACAGTCGTGCTCTTTTTCCCAGACCAATCGCTCTTCGCTCTTGTAGCGTTCATGAGATCCGGATGTACTGTGTCCCTGTGGCTGGGTAAGGTCAGTTACATGAATTAAGACCGGTACATGCTCTTCCCTTGCAATATCTGAGGCATTTTCATAAGCGTGGATCAGGGCTGTATAATCCCATCCTTTTACTCTTAAAATCTCATAGCCCTTTTCATCTTCATTGCGCTGAAATCCTTTTAGTATTTCCGAGATATTTTCTTTGGTGGTTTGGTATTTAGACGGCACAGAAATTCCATAGGCATCATCCCAAACGCTAATGATCATAGGGACTTGTAAAACTCCGGCGGCATTAAAAGTCTCAAAAAAGTGACCTTCACTGGTACTTGCATTGCCTATAGTTCCCCAGGCAACCTCGTTCCCATTGTCCGAAAATTTTTCAGAATTGATCCCACTTACATTGCGATAGATCTTAGAAGCTTGTGCCAGACCTAATAAGCGGGGCATTTGCCCGGCAGTAGGGGAGATATCCGGACTGCTGTTTTTCTGATTGATAAGATCTTTCCATGTACCATCTTCATTAAGGCTGAAGGTTCCGAAATGGCCTCCCATCTGCCTTCCGGCACTCATAGGTTCCTTCTCAAGATCTGTGGTTGCGTACAGGCCATGGAAAAATGCTTTTGGCGTTAAATGACCCAGAGCCATCATAAAAGTTTGGTCACGGTAGTAACCGCTTCTGAAATCACCATCCTTAAAGGATCTGGCCATTGCTAATTGAGGCACTTCCTTTCCATCACCAAAAATACCAAACTTGGCTTTCCCTGTGAGCACTTCGCGTCTACCCAGTACACTACATTCCCTGCTCATGACCGCTATTTCATAATCATGAAGGATCTGCTTACGAAATTCATCGAAAGAAATATCCTCGCTGGTTTGTAGATTAGGGTTCATGTACCATTAGTTTGTACGAAAATATCAAAAAATGAGGATTTTTACAACGGAATGGGACTTATATTCATTAACAATTTGTCAATAAAATGATAATATATTTTTAAAATTTAACGATAAGTTAAAAAAACAGAAGAAAAATTAAGAATTATATAACAATTAGAACCATTTTCTGGTAAATAGCCCAATAAGTGTTTTAGGGCTAATTGTAACAACAAATCTAATTTTTTCGTCATAGCCGGGTTGGGAAATTTCCCAACCATTGTTAGAATAGAGTGGGAGGTACAATTCAAAATAATCTGTAACAAAGTTTAACCTAATACCTGAATCATAAACGAATCGGGAATCAAAACCTTTATTTTTTAGATACCCGAGATCTCCGTAAATTTCTATCCACCTCCATAGATTTATACTTGCGTTTGTTGTAACCATCCAATCGTTGGCAAAGGGATTTTCTAATTGCGACTTAAAGCCACCTTCTGCAATAATGATCTGCTGACTGGTGATCCCTGATTCTTCTGAACGCCCCAGATAATTGTAATCGAATAAATAATCAGTAGGTCTGTCTAAAGCGAAACTAAAGAAATCAGAATTAGTTTCATTGCGAATAAATTTCCCTGCGAAAAAGCGAAGGTTTAGCTGTCTGTTATTATCAAAAAGTTTCCTATACTCCAAATTAAGCGCCAATTTGGTGAAATTGGCAGAATACTGAGCATCGGCAAACCATGAAAAATAATCAATGATCCCATTGTTATAGTGATTGTACCTGGCATTAAATACGCTATAATCCGGATCGGTTTCAATATTTAACAAAGGGTCTATATCCCTTAGTACATTTACATATCTAAATACAAGAGACTTACGCTCATTAGAAATCAGATCATCTGGTCGCCACCCTAACCCTATTGATGGCGTTATGGTGCTGTATCGGGAATTAGTTTGAAAATGGAAGCTTGAAGCATTTAAACTAAAATTCATTACGTAGAGCCCGCTTTTCTGAAGGTACTTGCGATAATTTATTCCCCCTGAGCCAACAAGTGCCCTCTCCTTAAGGGCAAAAGAAGGTGCAAAGGCAAAAATAAAGGGTCTTTCTAACAGTGTTTTGTTAGAAAACCTTAGCCCGGGAGAGATACCGTCGTATACGTTAAAACCCGCTACCGGCATATAGAAGATCTGATTGTAATAAGGGTTCTCAGTATCCTTCAGAAATTGCAGTTTTAATTTTTTGTTGCTTGAGAGAAATCCGTTCAGGGATTTCCAGTTATCACGTTGATTAAATTCTGGAATTACCTGGTCGTAGTTTAAAACCAGACGGTCCTCTTTATTATTGGGGATAGGTACGGTATCTAAAACCTTTATATCCGAAAACCAATACCTGGAGATCACGGAATCATTACGCAGTCCGAACAATGAAATAGGCACATTTGTACCGGTCTTATTCTTTAATATTACCTGCAGGCTGTCTTCATTTTTTACTACTTTTTTGATTTTAAAATCGATACGTTTATCAGTATTCACATAGGTTTCAAAGAACCAACTTACATCTTGTGAAACATTAGAAACTACTGTATTTTCAAAATCTTTAGGGGAAACAGGCTGGAGTTTAAAGGTGTTGTAAAATTCCTTTATACTCTTATTTATTTCTTCCGGACTCGTATAGGCTGCAAGATAGGCCAGGCCCAGGCCAGCCTTATAGTTATTGGCTATCTTTTGATTGAATTTAATAAGGGAATCATTGGGAGTGGTTAAACGTTGATCAAGATTCTTTCTGGCAGTAAGCATGTACAAAAAAGAATATTGATCATTAAATGGCATTTGTGCAATATTGAAATTTCGAACCCCCCAAACGGAAGATAATTTCCCTAAAAGTTTTTGATCCGGGTAATAAGTATCCACAAAATTTATCATAAGGTAGTTTACGATGGCATCTGTAACCCATTGTTCTTTCCGTGGATTCAAAAAAAGCGTTTCCCTTAAATAACTTATCAGTGCAGTTTTTAGAAACTTCATTTCAAACTGAAATTGTTCCTGATACGGCCTAATAAAAGAGGGTAGTTGGTTTAATCCATATAGGGGATTCTTATTAAAATCTATCTCACTGACCAATAATTGTTCATAAGGAAAATCGCCTAAGTTCTCATGTACGAATTGCGTAATTCTATTGATCGAAATTCCCTGAGAGATTTCATCGTATTTACCAGATTGTATATCGGTAACTACAATTAGGTAAGGAGTTACATGTTTAACAAACTTCTTACGGGTGTTGAGGATTATATCACAGCTTTTACGATCATCCCCTTTTAGGCTTGCAACTTGCTTTGTTGGGTATTGGGTGATATTTACTTCATTAAAATTGGTACCTAGATAGAGGGAGTCCGGAAAAGTGAAATTAATATTGGTATTGGTATTACCGGTATAAAGGTCTTCCAAATTCTTGTTGGAGTACAATTGCCAGGAACCATCATATACGGCCGGACTCAGATACCAGTCCTTCAGGTAAAAGTCGCCCTGAGAATTGTAGCCATAGGGGGTATATCTGCTGGGAGGCAAGTTAACGGTATACGTAAAATACATTTTTAAGGATTCTCCGGGTGGCAGAGGGCTATTTAGTTGAATCCTGATTAGATCTTTTTCTTTTGTACGCTTCCATGAAAGGGCTCTAAACTCATAATCTGCCATCCCAAAGATCTGTGTTGATCCGCGCTCTTCAGGTTTTGCCAGGTGTAAACTTTTTTTAAAATCTTCGGCAAAGCGTTTTGCCAAGGCTGTTTTTTTGTCTGAATACGCGTGGGTCCAATCATTGAAATATAATTCATGAAGTGTATCCTGAGAACTATTCTGATACGTGAACTCTTGTTGTATATTAATATCCCTTGTCTCTTCCTCTAAGGTAGCTTTGAGAGTATTAGTATGTTGTGCTAGGCCCTGAAAAAGTCCAAATAAAAAAAACAGGACTGAAAATTTCAACAGGACAGCGGCATTTCTTGGCACCATTTCGATATTAAAAGTTAGGGCTCAGAGTGTGTCCTTTGTAGAAAGCGTCTATAATTTCTACCACTTCTTCTGCTGTATCTACTAATTTAATTAGATGAAGATCTTCCGGGCTAATATTCCCGGCATCTAACATTGTTTTTTGTATCCATTCCATTAGGCCACTCCAGAATTGAGTGCCCACCAGGATAATGGGAAATTTTCCAATCTTATTTGTTTGAATAAGGGTAATGGCCTCAAATAATTCGTCTAAGGTGCCAAATCCACCCGGCATTGCAACAAATGCCTGTGAATATTTTACGAACATAACCTTGCGGACGAAAAAGTAATCAAAATCCAAACTCTTATCGCCATCTATATAAGGATTGTCATGCTGCTCAAAGGGGAGATCAATATTAAGACCCACAGATGTTCCACCTGCTAAATGTGCTCCTCTGTTCCCTGCTTCCATAATACCAGGACCACCGCCTGTGATAATTCCGTATCCCGCCTCCGAAACGCTTTTGGCTATTGAAACAGCCAGGTCATAATAATGTTCACCCGGTTTGGTTCTGGCAGAACCAAATATTGTCACACAGGGTCCAATGACGCTCATCTTCTCAAAACCCATGACAAACTCGCCCATGATCTTAAAAATGGCCCAGGAGTCATTCGTCTTTATTTCATTCCATCCTTTGTGGTGTTTTTCTTTTCTCATTTTTTTATACAGTAAAACGATTTATTTCTTGTCTCATTATAAAAGTCGGTAAAACAATTATCAAAGGCTCATTGCCAGGTTTAATTCTTTTTTTAAGAAATGTGCGGTATAGCTTTTTTCGTTTAAAGCCACTTCTTCCGGAGACCCTTCTGCAACGATCATTCCACCACCTCTGCCTCCTTCATATCCAATATCGATTATATGATCTACCATTTTTATAACATCCATGTTGTGTTCAATGATCAATATGGTATTTCCCTTATCCACTAATTTATTAAGTACTTCCATCAACACACGAATGTCTTCAAAATGAAGTCCGGTGGTGGGTTCATCCAGAATATAAAACGTATTTCCTGTATCTCTCTTAGATAATTCTGTGGCCAGTTTTACCCGTTGTGCTTCACCTCCGGATAGGGTTGTAGATTGTTGCCCCAAGGAAATATAACCCAGACCTACATCTTGTATGGTTTTCAGTTTCCTGTGGATCTTTGGGATATTCTCAAAAAAGTCTACGGCTTCATCGATGGTCATATCTAAAACATCGGAAATTGATTTTCCTTTGAACCTTATTTCAAGTGTTTCCCTATTAAATCGTTTCCCGTTGCAGGTTTCGCATTCTACATATACATCGGGAAGAAAATTCATTTCAATAACCCGCAGTCCGCCGCCCTGACAGGTTTCACATCTGCCGCCTTTCACATTAAAACTGAATCTGCCCGGTTTATAACCCCGGATAGCTGCTTCAGGTGTTTTTGTAAACAAGGCCCTTACTTCACTGAATACACCCGTATAGGTTGCCGGATTAGATCGTGGAGTCCTTCCTATTGGCGATTGGTTAATATCAATAACCTTGTCTGCATGCTCTAACCCAGTGATCTTCTTGTACGGCATTGGTTTTTTTACCCCATTGAAGTAATGAGCATTCATAATAGGATATAGAGTTTCATTGACCAATGTAGATTTACCACTTCCAGAAACTCCGGTTACACCTATCATTTTTCCCAGTGGAAAATGGGCAGTAATATTCTTCAGATTATTTCCTGTACATCCCTCCAGAAGAATTTGTTTCCCATTGCCCTTACGCCTTTTTTTGGGGATGGGAATTTCTTTGACCCCGGTCATGTAGTCAGCGGTGAGTGTGTGGTGTTGTTTTAGTTCTGCAGGAGTACCTTCCGAGATGATCTCACCTCCGTGTTTTCCCGCCAGTGGCCCCATATCTATAACATGATCTGCACTTTCTATCATCTCCTTATCGTGTTCTACCACAATAATTGAATTCCCAAGATCCCTTAGTGCTTGCAAGGACTTTATTAAGCGGTCATTATCTCGCTGGTGAAGTCCAATGCTTGGTTCATCGAGGATATAAAGTACTCCAACCAATTGAGACCCGATCTGGGTTGCAAGTCTTATACGCTGTGCTTCTCCTCCTGACAGGGATTTAGAACTTCTGTTCAATGAGAGATAATCTAAACCAACATCTAACAGGAACTGGATCCTGCTATTAATTTCCTTGATAATATCAGTGGCAATTATTTTTTGATTGCCTTCCAAATTCGCGTCAAGACCCTTAAAAAATGTTGCCAACTCAACAATATCCATGGCAGACAGTTCGGCGATATTCTTTTCTCCAATTTTAAAATTCAAAGAGGCCTTCTTAAGTCTTGAACCATTACACTCCGGACATTGAATTTTATCCATGTATTCCTTGGCCCAACGCTTAATGGAGGTAGAATCTGCACCTTTAAACTGATTCTTTATAAAATTAGCTATGCCTTCATAATCTATTTTGTAATCCCTTTTTACCCCCAGTGTTTTAGAATCTAACACAAAACTATCTTCCCCTCCATAGAGAATAAGATGCATAGCTTCTTCAGGAATCTGCTCCATAGGAACAGATAATTCAAAATTGTAGCGTTTTGCTATGATCTCTAACTGTTTAAACGCCCAGGATTTCTTGTATTCACCTAATGGGGCAATTCCCCCTGCGGTTATTGATAATTTTTTATTTGGAAATATCTTGTCTTCGTTTACCTCATAAACATGTCCTAGACCGTTGCACTCGTCGCACATCCCTTTCGGAGAATTGAAGGAGAAGGTATTGGGTTCTGGAGTAGGATAGGAGATACCTGTGGTAGGACACATAAGATCCCTGCTAAAATACCGGGCCTCTGTCTCACCCTCTGCGAGTACCATCAATACATCATTGCCACTGTACATGGCAGTATTAATTGTTTCAGAAAGGCGTTTATCCAAATCTGCGTTTTCCTTAACCGCTAACCGATCTATGACAATCTCAATGTCGTGCATCTTATAGCGATCCACCTTCATTCCTTTTTGGATATCCTTTAATTCACCATCTACCCGAACTTTTACAAAGCCCTGTTTTGCAATTTGTTCAAAAAGTTCTCTGTAATGTCCTTTTCTGGATTTAACAACAGGAGCCAATACACTAACACGCTGGCCCTGATAGCTAGATTTTATAAGCTCCTTGATCTGTTCATCAGAATAGCTCACCATTCTTTCTCCGGTATTATAACTATAGGCATCTGCGGCCCTGGCAAATAGTAATCTAAGAAAATCGTAGACTTCGGTTACCGTACCAACGGTGGAACGAGGCGATTTGGAAGTGGTTTTTTGCTCTATGGCTATAACAGGTGAGAGACCATCGATCTTGTCAACATCCGGACGCTCTAAGCCTCCTAAAAACTGCCTCGCGTAGGCTGAAAATGTTTCAATGTAGCGTCTTTGCCCTTCAGCGTAGATTGTATCGAAGGCCAGGGAAGATTTTCCACTGCCGGAAAGTCCGGTAATCACTACCAGTTTTTCTCTGGGAATGCTAACGTCTATGTTCTTTAGATTATGGACACGTGCTCCTTTAACCTCAATATGTTCATCAAATTTTGTCATGCAATAAGGCAAAGTGGCAAAGGTACTCTTTTGAGCAATAATAAAGAAGTTGGAGTGTCTTGTGGATTGTTAATTTGAAATTAAATTAAGGAATGCCAAATTCCTATGAACAAGAACTAAATCATTATTTCTTTAACACATAGAGACGCTCAATTGCAAAAAATACTTCTTTATGCCACTGCCTGAATATGACGCGATTTCTGAGAGCTTCTCTCCAAAGAATGTCGCTCTTGTGAATCTATATTTATTGGCCGGTCGTGCTTAGATGCCCCATGATCATTTTCAGAAAACAAAGGCACTAACTGATTCAGAGATACCGAGGTAAAGGCCATAGCACCATCCCTGTGATGTAAACCGTAACTCCTTTTAGAATCATAAATCACCCATTCCTGTTCTTTATAACGGGTTCTAAAGAACTTAGAGATCAGGGGCAGAATATTGTAGGTTGGTTGAATAGTTTTGACGGATGGACGATCTCCTGTGTGATCTATATATAATTTCCGCTCAATGGTCCATTTTTCCTTTTCTACCAAATTTGCTAATTGTTCGATATGCAAATTATTGGCCTTTGTCACCTCTTTATTTTCCAGGCTAACATTTCCAGTTATTTGCCGGTAGAATTGAAATAGTTTCCATTCAATATGCTGCTCCTCACTCAGAAATGCAAAATACAGACACTTTAAAGCGCCATAATTTTTCTTTCGCAAGGAATTCCATACGGAACGAGCCTTTTTTAATTCAGTAGGTATGAATTGTGAGTCTATAAATAACACTTCTTGTTGATCTTGCTTTTTTTGAATGTTAGCAAGCACAAGGTTTCTTGCCTGAACTTCATAAAGCAGCGTTAGAAATCCGTTAAAACTTCCATCATAAAATAAGGTATCCTTTATCTGTTCCATAAGGCTAATACGTTTAATTCAAGTTGTACAGAGTTAATTTGTATATAATCCAAATATATGGATATATTCCATAATATGGAAATATTCCTATTATTATTTTGGATATATTCCAAATTATGTATCTTTGAAAGGAAGAATATTTTTTTCGCTTATTTACAAAAGGTAATATGGAAAACGAACTAACTATTAAACGCTTTATAGAAATACGCCGTAGTTTGGGATATACCCAGGCAGAATTTGCTGCCTTATTAGGAGTATCTACTACTACTGCAGATATTGAAAGAGGGCGGACAAAGTTATCAGGAAAAGTAGTTTCTGAGTTGTTAAAGCAATTTAAGATCAATCCTTTATGGCTTTTCGGAGAAAGTGAACAAAAGTATCTGGAGTCTTCAAATACCAGCGTAATTCCAAAGGTGGTCACCGTAGACAGTTCAGAAAATGAGAATATGGTGCTGGTAAATGCCAAGGCAGCTGCCGGATATCCACAAAACATTCAGGATACTACCTGGTATCGTCAATTACCGGCCTTTGATCTTCCCATACCAGAGTTTAGAAATGCTACCTATAGAGGATTTCAGGTGGAAGGAGACAGTATGCTTCCCAATCTAAAACCCGGAGAGTGGGTTTTGGCCAAAGCTGTTGAAGATGTAAAAGATGTAAATCCGAATAAGATCTATGTGGTGGTATTACAAGATTCTGTGATGGTTAAGAAAATTGAGCGACCGCCTAATTCAAATCAACTTATTCTGATCTCATTAAACGAAACCTATCCTCCCTATTTGATAGAACCGTATCAGATCCAGGAACTATGGCAGGTGAGTAGTAAGATCACTTTTGGTGTAGATGCAACTACAGAAAATGGTTTGTTGAGACAGCTACAGGAATCTATGGAAGAGTTAAAAAAACAACTAAGAGCTTAGTTATAGGCCTTTACGGTACCCAAATCGAGTTTAAGGGGACCAATTCTGTGTAATTGGGGTAGTAAAACCCCTGTTTCCATCCGATGCCATCCTTCCCAGCTTGCTTCCTGCCCTTTTAATGGCAGTATCTGTACCCACATTTTAAAACTTTCGGGAATTCCCGATTCATCAAGAAGCCATAAATAAGAATCCCCGGGAGTATCACCGCCTTTAGTGTAGGTAACTAAAAGTCTTGTTTTCCCATCTTCCGTAATAACAATTGCGCGTGTAGTACCCTCATCAAATACTTTAAAAGGGCCTACCAACCAAAAAGAATCGTTATTAAAATACCGCAATGCCTTTTTTGCCAATTCAATTTTCTCATCGCCCTCTATAATATTCTTATCCTTTACGACCTTACTTCGTTCTAACCTATTAAGGTTTAGATCTACCACTGTTTCGTTCCAGCGAACTTCAACAACCCCCATTGTTTTGTCCCATACATAATGATGATTGCCATTCCTGTATGACCATTCCAGGTAACGAGTATTTCCATAGGCCTCATTCCCTAGAGCACCAAGCATCTTATTGGCCAATACATCAGCTTCTTTTGAAGGCATAGCCTGAGGTAAAGGTTCATTTTTAATGAAGTAAATAAAGCCAATGGTCAATAAGACAAAAAGTAAGAAGATCCCGAATATCCTGATCAATAGTTTTGGCATGTTCTCTTTATTGCTGGGATTTAATTAAATCAGTTTTAGCCTTTTAATAATTATATAGGATGTGCAGGTCTAATATCCCACAGCCTTGTCATCACCTCTTGGATCTGCACCCCCTTCTAGTCGGCCATCAACCAGGACCCTGATAGCATCTACCTTGCCAATTACAGGGGTTCGTTCTTCATTGATCAAATACCCTTTAGCTTTCAATGCTTCCTTGGTGCTTTCAGGAAATCCATCGGGTTCAAAAATGATAAAATCGGGAAGCCACTGATGATGAAATC